>JAPUEV010000428.1:3517-4455 GCA_027492415.1 Ignavibacteria bacterium | reverse complement strand
TTCCGTTTGCAGACTGGGCAAAAACAAAGTTTACACTTAAAAATAAAAATATTAAGTATTTCATAGTATATTTTCCTTCCAAAATAAATTCTGTTTAATAGTAATACATCAAATAACATGCCATAAAATAAAACATAAAATTATGATATTTTTAGCCTTTAATCCTCGTAATACTGACATATTTGTCACAAAAGACAGATTATTTCTCTTTATATGACATAAAAACTATTAAACATATCAAAAATTTAGCCATTAAGTTTGGCACAGAAATTGATATTATCAACCTTATAATTTTATTTTTCAAAACTATATGGAGCTTTAAAATCATGAAAAAAATAATTTTAAAACGATACCTAACCTACTTTAGCATTGTTATATTAAATATACTCAGCTTAAATGCACAGACATCAACTACTTTAGATAATGCTAAATTCGTTAACCAATCAGTCCCCGATCAAATGAACCCGGGAGAAAGCTACAATCTTATATTGACATTCGAAAATACCGGTACCACATCATGGATGCCCGGTGATTACAGGCTTCGCGTAAATTCGGCAGATCAAAAGCCCTATTCAATGTGGGTTAGCACGGATATGGATATGGTAAAAGTAATTGAGCCCGGCAATACCGCTACTTTTGAAGTTAAAGTAACAGCGCCTTCAACTGAAGGAGTTTATCCATTTCAGGCTGTATTGCTTCATGGCAGTAACATCTTTGGTGAAAGCAGCAAAGCAGTCAATATAGCAGTAAATAAAGGATCAGGAAATACAAACTCACTTAACAATTCAGCATTTGTTGAACAGACCGTTCCATCTGAAATGGTTGCCGGCAATCCATACAAAGTTATGGTAAGTATGACAAATATCGGCAAAACTACATGGACAACCGGTATGTACAGGCTGGTATTGCTGGATGCATCAGGGAATCCGTTAACCGGA
>JAPUEV010000428.1:0-3507 GCA_027492415.1 Ignavibacteria bacterium | reverse complement strand
CCTTGATGAAAATATTAACCCGGGAGGCTCTAAAGTATTTAATTTTGATATTATGCCGTTGACAGCAGGCACCTATTCACTGCAATGGCGTATGGCTGCAGGTGATGCAGGCTTATTTGGTGATGCTTCAAAAACATCAACTGTTACAGTTACTGTGCCTGTTGAAAAGAAAAATGAAGGTAAAAGCGGTAAAGAATAAATTGTATTTAATTTAATAAATAATTCCAACTAAATATTTAAAGGAGAAAATATCATGCTTTGGACAATTGCGATAATTTTAATAGTGCTTTGGCTTTTAGGTTTGGTTAGCTCATATACAATGGGCGGATTTATTCATATTCTTCTCATACTGGCTATTGTTGCCATACTTGTTAGGCTTATCCAGGGAAGAAACCCTGTATCATAGTATGAAACCCGAATCAGGTAAAACTGAATCAATTTGGGTGAGCACAGCTAATGTTCCCCAATTTGAAAAGTTAAATAAAAATGAAGACTGTGATGTATGCATTGTAGGGGCCGGGATAACCGGCCTTACTGCAGCATACATGCTGCTTAAGTCAGGTAAAAGCGTTATAGTAGTTGATGATGGCAGCATTGGGGGCGGGGAGTCTTCCCGTACAACAGCGCATATAACAAATGTTATTGATAACCGGTATCATAATATAGAATCTCTCCACGGTGAAGATGTTATGAAGCTTGCCGCTGAAAGCCAAACGGCGGCTATCAATCTGATTGAAAAAATTATCAGTGAAAATAATATTGAGTGTAATTTTATAAGGCTGCCTGGATATTTAATATTCAGCCCTGATGAAAGCTCAGGTGAGCTGGATAAAGAGTATAATGCTTGTTTAAGAGCAGGAATAAATGTTAATATTGTCCCAAATCCGCCTGTTGGCGGTTTAGGAAACTCTCCCTGCCTGCAGTTTCCAGAACAGGCTGAGTTTCATATGGTTAAATATCTTTCAGGTCTTGCTAGTTCAATTATCTCAATGGGCGCGAAAATTTATACAGGAACCCATATTGCAAAAATTACAGACGGTTCGCCGGCAATTGCAGAAACAAAAGATAAACTTAAAATTTCTGCACATGATATTATTGTAGCCACAAACAGTCCCATAAGCGATTATCTCGCTATCCACACAAAGCAGGTAGCCAATCGTACATATGTAATTGGCATCAACATCCCGCATGATAGCGTTCCAAAGGCTTTGTACTGGGATACAGAAGATCCTTATCATTATATCAGAACTTATAAGGAAAAGGATAAAGATATTCTGATTGTAGGCGGTGAAGATCATAAAACAGGGCAGGAAGATGATCCGAAAAGCAAATTCAATAATTTATATTCATGGGCAACCGAAAGATTTCCAATGGCAGAAAATATTGCTTATAAATGGTCAGGCCAGGTAATGGAACCGTTTGACGGCTTAAGCTTTATAGGTAAAGACCCGGAAAATAAAGAACATGTTTATATCGTTACAGGTGATTCCGGCATGGGAATAACTCATGCTTCATATGCGGCTATAATTCTGGATGATCTTTTAAACGGCAGAAATAATAAATGGGCAGAAATATACGACCCTAAAAGGATAACTCTTAAAACAGCCCCGGCATTCATAAAAGAAGGTGTAAACACTGCAATTCAATATATTGATCTTATCACTCCCCCTGAAGCGGCTTTGCTTAACGAAATTCCAGCCGGATCAGGCGCTATTATGGAGCTTGGTATGGATAAACAGGCTGTTTATAAAGATACAGATGGTAAAATATACAGGTTTTCTGCTCTATGCCCGCATTTAAAATGTGTCGTTGAGTGGAACAAGCTGGAAAAAACATGGGACTGCCCCTGTCATGGCTCAAGATTTGATGCCAAAGGAAAAGTAATAAACGGTCCCGCATTAACAGATCTGAAAAAAATAACTTAATATAATATGAAAGCACTTTGGAAAGGTTCGATCAGTTTCGGGCTTGTGAATATTCCTGTAAAGCTCTATTCAGCTTCTCAAAGTCATACACTGGATCTTGATATGCTGCGCAAAGGTGATCTTTGCCAGGTTCGGTTTATGCGCGTTTGCAGGGATGATGGCAAAGAAATACCCTACGAAGATATTGTTAAAGGATATAAATACAAGGAAGGTGATTACGTCGTTTTAACAGATAAGGATTTTGAAAGCGCAAGCGTTGAAAGATCTCATACTATAGATATTCTGCATTTTGTGAATGAAAAAGAGATTGATCCGGTATATTTTGAAAAGCCATATTTTCTGGAACCCGAAAAATCAGGGGCAAAGTCATACGCTCTGTTAAGAGAGGCAATTAAACAAACTAAAAAAGCCGGCATCGGCAGGTTTGTGCTTAAGAACAGGGAGCATATTGGCCTATTAAGGATTTTTGACGACACTATTATTTTTAACCAGATAAGATATTACGATGAGATACGCGATACCTGTGAGCTTGCTGTACCTTCAGCTAAACAGGTAACAAAGAAAGAAATTGATATGGCTGTTGACCTTGTTAAACAGCTATCAAGTAAATTTAATCCTAAGGAATATAAAGATACTTATGTAGATGAGCTTAAGAAAATTATTACCAAAAAAGCGAAAGGACAGAAGATTAAGCCAAAAGCTAAAGAGCCAAAGGCTAGCTCAGCTAATAACCTAATGAAGCTTCTTAAACAAAGTAAAAAGGGTAAAGCGGCTTAAGTAAATATTATAAGTATGAGCCTGGCAGATTATAAAAAGAAAAGGAATTTCAATAAAACCAGTGAGCCCAAAGGGGCTAAAACCAAGCCTTCCAAGCAGCTCGTTTTTGTGGTACAAAAGCACGATGCAAGCCACCTGCATTATGATTTCAGGCTGGAGCTTGAGGGTGTTTTAAAAAGCTGGGCAGTACCTAAAGGACCTTCTATGAATCCTGATGATAAACGGCTCGCTATGATGGTTGAAGACCACCCCTTTGATTATAAAGATTTTGAAGGAACTATCCCCAAGGGCAATTATGGAGCCGGTGAAGTAATCGTTTGGGATAACGGTGTATATATACCTGTAGGCGGCGGCACTGATATTAATGAGAACGAAAAGCTCCTTAAAAAGGCGCTAAAAAAAGGTGACCTTAAATTTGTACTGCTGGGGAAAAAACTTAAAGGTGAATTTGCACTTGTTAATATGCGGAAGGATGAAAAATCATGGCTGTTAATAAAGAAGCATGATGAATATTCAAAGGTTACTAACGTGCTCAAAAAGAATAGATCTGTTATAAGCGGTAATACTATTGAAAAAATGCAGAAGGCAAATGGCAGAAAAAATTCACATATTAAATAAGAAGCTGAAAGCTCCTTTCCCCGGTGATGTAAAGCCTATGCTTGCAACTCTAACGGATAAACCCTTTAACAGCAGCCAATGGATATTTGAGATCAAATGGGACGGCTACCGTGTTATTACAAAGAAAAAAGGAAAACAAATTTCGCTTACTTCACGCAACCTTACATCGTTCGATGAAATATTTCAT
>JAPUEV010000427.1 GCA_027492415.1 Ignavibacteria bacterium | reverse complement strand
TCTATCAACAGGCTCAGGTAATGACGAGATAATGGGTGATCTAAAGAACCGTTTCTCACTTCAGCTTGATGTGAGATTCTGATATAATAAATACCTCAATATATTTACAGCTTCAGTTAAACCTTTTTATTTGGATAAAATTAACCAGATCATAGAACTGCTAAGGGAAGAATTTCCCGGGCTTGACCCAAAACCAAGCAAAGCTGACCCGCTGGATATCCTGATAGCTACAATGCTTTCACAAAACACCACCGATAAAACCAGCTACAGGGCTTTTATGAACCTTAAAAACAATTTTAAGGACTGGGATGCAGTTATGGATGCACCGTTAAATAAGATCAGGGATTCAATCAGGGTCTGCGGCTTAACCAACCAAAAAGCACTGAGCATTAAGAATATGCTTAAGGAAATGAAAAAAAAGTACGGCAGGCTAAGCCTTAATTTTCTTAAGAAGAAAAGCGATGATGAGATATATGAAGAATTGCTGCAGTATAACGGTGTTGGCGTTAAAACTATTTCATGTGTACTTGCTTTCAGCCTTGGCAGGGATGTCTTCCCGGTGGATACACACGTGCACCGTTTAACAAACAGGCTGGGAATTGCAAAGGCGGTTACGCCTGTTAAAACATTTGAGCAGGTTAAGGATAAGATACCCGAAGGTAAAAAATTCCTGCTGCATACCCTGCTGATAAGGTTTGGAAGGAAGGTATGCAGGTCTGTAAACCCGCTTTGCGGCAAATGCCGGCTGTATGACCTGTGCTCTTTCAAAGAAAAGGAATTTTATGCTATGAAAGAACAGGCAGAGCCAAAGGAGAATAATTTCATTATCCTTGAACACGTTTGATTAAAAAAAAATATTTAATTGCACTTCGATAAAAGTAAGGTAAATAAGATACTGGTTATTAAGCCCGGCGCAATAGGTGATGTATTGTTATGCACCCCTGTAATTGAAAATTTACGGCATAACTTTCCTGATGCGGTTATCAACTTCCTTACACAAAGCTATTGCCGTGAAGTGCTTGAGGGGAACCCTTACTTAAACCGCGTGTTAACTTATGATATTGCAAAAGGTGACGGATCGTTTTGCCTTATAAGGAATATCCATAACCAGAAATACGACCTTATCATAGATCTTTTCGGAAATCCCAGGACTGCAGTAATAGTTTTTAACAGTGATGCAAAATACAGGGTAGGCTACCGTTTCAAATGGCGCTCACTGGCTTATAACATTAAAATAAAACCACGCGGCGGAGAAGTACATAATATTGAGTTTAACCTTGATGCGCTCAGGATACTTAACCTTGATATAATTACAGCTAAGCCTTACTTTTATTATAATGCCGTGCACAGGGAATTTGCAGATGATTTCTTTAAAACTAACGGGCTTGAAGGTAAAAAAGTAATAGGGTTTAACGCAAGCGGTACATGGCCAACAAAAGTATGGTATCCCGAAAAATTTGCAGAGCTGGGTAAGAAATTCGGAAGTGACGCAAAAATATTATTATTCTGGGGATATGATAAGGAAAAAGAAACAGCGATTAAGATAAAGAACATGATAGGTGATAATGCAGTTTTAATACCTGAAGTAAACCTTAAATACATGGCTGCCCTGATTAAAAAATGCAGTGTATTTGTTACCAACGATACCGGCCCGATGCATATTGCCTGGATAACAGGAGCAAATACTGCGGCAATATTCGGACCTACAAATTCACATTTACAGGGACCGCTCAGCGAAAACTCAATTATCATAAAAAATGATTCATTAAGCTGCCTTGGATGCAATTTAACACAGATATCTGAATGCCCAAACTCACATAAATGCATGGGTGAGCTGAGTGTTGATTACATTTACAGCAAACTATTGAAATTTATGGAAATACATAAATAATAAGGAACTAATTTAACATATATTACAGTTTAATTAGTGTTGTTTAAAGGAAGGAATAAGAAAATTGAAAAAATTGAATTTGTTGTTAATTGCAGTTATGCTGGTGAGTGCTGTATCTGCTTTTTCACAGAACTCATTTGAGGACGCATTGAACAAAGCGAAAAATGAGAATAAAAGAGTGATTGTAGATGTATACACCGACTGGTGCGGCTGGTGCAAAAAAATGGATAGTGAGGCATACAGCAATTCAGATATTAAAAAAATTATAGAAGATAATTTTGTGCTTGTAAAGCTTAATGCTGAAGGTACTGCCAAAATAAAATATAACGGCAAAGATTACACTGAAACAGACCTGGCTTCATACTTTGAAGCAACAGGCTATCCTACAACTATATTCCTTGAGCCTGACGGTAAGGTAATTGAGTTCAAGTACGATAAGCAGCCAATGAAGATAGTACCCGGTTACTTTAAGACAGATGAATTCAGGAAAATACTTAACTATTTTAAGGATGGTAAGTATAAAGATACTGATATGAGCACAGTTGTATAATATCGATATTTAATTATCACCAAAGGCGGGTTTTTTAACCCGCCTTTTTTATTTGCTTAATATATTTTGTTTTGTTAGGAAAACTTTCTCTGTTTGGTTAAGAATCAAAAAAAATTGTTAGATTAATATTAGCTGTATGCTAAATACAGCAAATTTCACACATTTTCCTTAATAAAACGCAAACAGTCCCCTCATATAGTGTTAATCCTAATTGACAATCTTTGTAATTAATGAATATAAAACGAATCATTTTATTATAAAGATGAAAATAAAGAATGTACTGTTTATTGCCGCTGTAATTTCAATGTTGAGCTTTAATATTTTTGCTCAAAACGGAAAAATAGTCGGTAAAGTCCTTGATGGATCCAATGGAAGTGTTTTACCTGATGCAGTTTTAAAAATTGAAAGCCTTAGCAAAGGAACAGCTTCTGATCTTGACGGAAAGTTCACTTTTGATAATATCAACGCCGGCGAACTTAACTTAAAAGCCTCGTATGTTGGTTATGTTGCGCAGAATATCAGTGTTAGTGTAAAATCAGGTGAAGTGGTGAATGTAGATATTGTACTTCAGCCTGAAGGAACATCAACTGACACAGTTACAATTGAAGCTACGAGGGTGCAGAACAACGAAGCTGCAATGCTGCTTAAGCAGCAGAAGGCTGAAAATATCCAGGATGGAATTTCAAGCCAGCAGATAAAGAGAACTGCTGATGCCACAAGCAGCGAAGTATTAAAAAGAATAGTAGGCGTATCAATAGTTGATAATAAATTTGTTTTTGTAAGAGGTACCAACGAAAGATACAGCGCAACAACCCTGAACGGAGTTATACTGCCAAGTACTGATCCTGATAAAAAGGCATTTTCTTTCGACCTGTTCCCTTCAAACCTGCTGGATAATATCGTAATATCTAAATCATACACACCCGATCTTATCGGTAATTTTTCAGGGGGTTTGGTTCAGGTAACAACTAAAGACTTTCCTGACCAGCTTACATTGAACTTTACAACATCCAGCTCATATAACTCCATAACAACCGGAGATAATTTCCTTTCATACAATGCCGGAGAAAAGAAGATATTATTTTTTAATTCAGGAAAAGATAACGGTTCCAGGCAGCTTCCCTCAATTTTTCCTGACCAGAGCATAACATCGGCTAACTTCAATCTCCAGGAGGTGAAATCGTTCAGCCGCGCATTAACAAATAACTGGGCACAGGAAAGCTCAACAGCACCTGCGAACGGAGGCTTCCAGCTTTCACTCGGAAACAACTTCCCAATAGGCAAAAAGAATAATCTTGGGTTCTTTGGCGCATACACATACAGCAATTCGTTCAATTCCAAAACGGTTGAAAGACAGTCTTACCAGCAGGATGAGCTGCTGGAATCAAAATATAAAGGGTCACAATCTGAATATGCAGTTCTGTGGGGCGGCCTGCTGAACTTAAGCTTCAGGGCAGGTGAAAATAACAAGTTCAGCTTCAAGAATACATATGTGTTCAATTCAGAAGATGAAACAGATTACCAGGAAGGATTAAACAACCCGCAGGCACAGGATAGAAAGCTGTATTCAACAAAATTTGTTGAAAGGAACATGTTCTCTACACAGGTTTCAGGGGAGCATTTTATAAGCAGCCTTGGCAAGCTAAGGGTTACATGGAAGGCAGCATACAGCGATGCTGACAGGAATGAGCCTGATTACAAAACTCTTCGTTACCAGAGGGAAACCGGTACTGAAGACAGGTTTTATGCTTCTATGAGTACCGCTGAGGCGAATTCACTTGGCGGCGGCAGGTTCTTCAGCAAGCTTAAGGATATCAACCGCTCCGCTGAAGCAAATTTTGAATTTTTATTTAAGCCTGTTAAAAAAGTTGAAGTTAAATCAAAATTCGGTGTGTTCTTTAACCGCAGCACCCGTAATTTCAGCGCAAGGCTTTTTGCTCCTAAGATAGTTAACTCAATGAACTTCGCACTGATATATCAGTAACATGATTCTCTGTTAAGAACTGAAAATATAGA
>JAPUEV010000426.1 GCA_027492415.1 Ignavibacteria bacterium | reverse complement strand
TTCATCAGGCTCCTTCAGCCGTTATTTATTAAGCTCGGCATCTCCGGAGAGTTCTCTGAAACACTTGCTGTATTTCTTGGTCTTTTAATAATTACTTATTTTACAATTACCCTTGGCGAGCTTGCCCCTAAAGCTTTTGCAATAAGAAAATATCTCGGCGCAGTCTTATGGCTTTCATATCCATTAACCCTGTTTTATAGAATCTTTAAACCGTTTATCTGGCTGCTTAATGTTTCCTCTAAATTCATAATCAGCCTGCTGCATCTAGATCCTCTTGATGATGATAAAAGCATCCCCAGTGAAGAGGAAATCAGAGCAGTTATCAGGGAAGGCAGAAGGACCGGCGTTATAGATAAGACTGAGCACCAGCTAATAGAAAAAATATTTGATTTCAATGATAAGCTTGCAAAGGAAATCATGGTTCACCGCGGCGATATGGTAGTTCTTAATATCAATGACCCCCGCGAGAAGATTTACCAGGTTGTCACTGAAGAGGGTTATTCCAGGATACCTGTATACAAAGATACAATTGATAATATAATAGGTATCATTTATACAAAAGACCTTATTTCTGCATCCGAGCACAGGGAACTTATCGCCCTGCATGATATCCTAAGGCCTGCGTTCTTTATTGCTGGCACAAAAAATATAGGTTTGTTAATGCGGGAATTCCAGAAAAATAAAGTTCATTTGGGAATTGTTGTAAATGAATACGGCGGTGTTGAAGGGCTGGTAACTATGGAAGATATCATCGAGGAAATTACCGGAGAAATTATGGATGAATACGATGTTGAGTATCCCGATATTATTAAAGGTAAAAACCAGGAATACATAGTTAACCCTGCAATACCGGTAAAGGAATTCAATGAAAAATTCAAAGCCGGGATTCCTGTAAACACTAACTATAACACTCTTGGGGGCTTTCTTTTCAATGTTACAGGCCACATACCTGAACTATATGAGAGAATTGATTACTCAGGTTTTAGCTTTGTAATAACCAACAAACAAAGAAATACGATCAAACAGGTGAAAGTTATTAAGAAATAAAAATCTTCAATCAAATACAATTCACTGAATTTGAGTTCAGAAAAAAACGGAAATCCTTATTTAAGTTACTAAAGAATGATAAATATATTATTTTACCTAACCTTTACCGGCAGATCGCTCCCTATAAAGAATTGTCCGTTAATTCCCTGGATATCAACAGGGACTTTATCACCGAATATGGATCTCCCGTTAACTGACTGTACATCTATCTTAAGGCTTTTGCTGGAGCTGCCGTCAATACGTTGCAGGTCAACAGGCAAATACCCGCCTGATATTGAAGAACCGTTAATACTCTTCAGGTTCACATCTTGTACTGTGTCATACGCATTTGCATCCCTGGGACCGAAATATATGTTGGCTGTTATAAGCATCAGGCATAATGCAATAACAGATAATACTGCTTTTGAATATTTATCAAGGTTTACAATCACTTTGCTGCCGGTGGAATTGTTCAATTCAGTCATTTTTTATACCCTTTCTTCAATTGGCACTGTAAATATTAGTGCGGTGTTTTTTGTTTAGTATATTTGTTATATTTACAGTGAAAATAACAGATTTGTTTCAAAGAAAATGAGCAAAAGTTCAGTTTAAATGAAAATTTTAAGAAAATATAACCCCCTGTAAATGCACCTGGAAAGTATACTGTTTGAATTAATACTGGTTATTCTCATTATATTTGCGAATGCATTTTTTGTAGCAGCAGAGTTCGCAATTGTAAAAGTACGCTCTACACAAATACAACCCCTCGCAGATAACAAGAACCAGAGAGCTAAAATTGCAATGAAGATACTAGCCAATCAGGATGCGTATCTCTCGGCATCTCAGGTAGGCATTACGATGACATCCCTGGGACTTGGCTGGGTCGGCGAACCAGTTACCGCAAAGCTGTTGAGCCCTGTGTTTACCTGGGCAGGTATGACAAATGAACAGACAATACATACACTTTCTGTAATAGTCGGATTCATATTTTTGACATTCCTGCATATATCTCTTGGCGAGCAGGCTCCTAAAATGCTTGCTATAAAAAGTCCAAAGTCAGTTTCACTTATAGTAGCAATCCCTTTAAACCTTTTTTATGTTTCATTTAAGCCCATTGTCTGGCTGCTTAACCATGCTGCTAATATGATATTACGTGTTATCGGCATTCAGCAGGTGCCGGATAACGAACGGATCAATTCTGAAGAAGAGCTTAGGCTGCTAATTACAGAAGGAAGAAAATCAGGTGCTATTGACCAGACCGAGCACCAGCTTATAGAAAAGATATTTGAGTTCAACGATAAACAGGCTACCGAGATTATGGTTCCAAGAAACCACATGGTTGCAATCGATATTGATGACTCCAGGGAAAAAATTTTCCTGCTTGTAACCGAAGAAGGATTTTCAAGATTACCTGTATATAAAGATACAATCGATAATATTGTAGGTCTTATTTATACCAAGGATCTTATTTCAGCCGCTGAGCACCGTGAGCTTATTGCAATTCAGGATATTATCAGGCCGGCGTTCTTTGTATCATCAACCAAGCTGATAGGCAATATGCTGAAGGAAATGCAGCGCAATAAAGTACATATGGCAATTGTTGTAGATGAGTATGGCGGGGTAGAAGGACTTGTCACGATCGAAGATATCATAGAAGAAATTGTAGGTGAGATACAGGATGAGTATGATGTTGATGAAACCCAGGAAGTTGTGAATGAAAAAAGCGGTGTTTATCTTGTAAACCCTATAATATCAATTGAAAATTTCAATAAGAAATTTAAATCAGAAATACCTGAAGATACCGATTACCAGACGTTGAACGGTTTCTTGCAGAAGGTGACCGGGCATATACCGGAAGTCTACGAGAGAATTGATTTTAAAGGGATGAGCTTTGTTGTTACAAAGAAATCGGGCAACCGTATACTGCAGGTCAGGGTTCAGAAGATATAGTATCAATATTATTCCCGGGTTTGTTCCTGTTACCCATTGACTTAATTTTTTCAAATATTTTCTTTACTTCATCTGAATCCTTTAAGCTGTAATAAAGATAGATCCCAGCAAATATGAAGTAGACTGCCGCAAGCAATATCCTTATTCCAAGCTTAAGATCAAAATAATAGCATATGGCAACAATTACTGCAGATGGCAAAAATAATGCGCCTATTTTAAAGTAACCGTAATTGATGGGATATAGCTTTTGCGATACAGAGAGCGTTAATATAAATATTAAAAAGTTCGCTGTCATTATTGATAGAGCCGCACCGACCGCACCAATAGTTGGGGTCAGAAGGAAGTTCATACCTATATTCACACCTGCTGCAACAAGTGTTATCCAGATTGTATGCCTGGCTTTTTTGGTTATCGCTATTCCAATTGCAACAATAAAATACCCGCTGAAAAAAACAACACTCAGGCAAAGGAAAGGTACAACAGCTTTAGCAGAATAATACGCAGGCTGTGTGAACACTTTTAGCAGGTCAATTGAGAACATTGATATGAAGAAAATAGCCAGAATGTTTACAACAAAATAAATGAAAAATACCTTTGCGTATATTTTTTTAGCATTAGGCTCATACTGTATATCCATAGCATAAGGTGCCCAGGCCATCTGCAGTGCGCCAGAAACAAGTCCAAGGAAAGAAGCCAGCTTACCGCCCACTGCATAAATACCTATATCGGCAACATTCCTGTAATGCGCCAGGAAATATCTGTCCGTTGTAGTTAATATCCAAACAGCAAAGGCTGTTCCAATTAACGGACTTCCGTATTTCAGTATCTTTACTGCCCAGTCCTTTGAAAAATGTATACCGTATCTTTTAAATACATATATTATTGTAAAAAGAGCCATTAAGCTGTATGATATCACACTGGCCATTATAGCGCCCCAGATACCTTTTTTTAGAATAAGGATGAAATATATATTGAAGAAAATATTTACAAGCAGGTTTGATACAGATACCCATGTAAAAATCCACGGACGCTTTTCAAAGCGTATCAGATCAGTAAAGAAGGAATAAATTGACTGAACACCGAGCGAGATACCGGTCAATATCAAAAACAGTGAATAATCTCTGCCGAAAATGAGGAAAGAAAGCTTATTTGATAGTAGCCCTACTATAATAAAAATTACCGATGCAAAAGTTATCCTGATAATAAGGGTAGAGGAGACCATAATAGGTCTTTCCTTCAAATGCTCTTTGCGGAAGTAGTAATAGCTTAATGATGAATCAGTGCCGCATACTACAAGGTAAATACTGATTATTGCAACAGTTCCAAGAAGATCAAGTATACCATAATCTTCCGGAGTCAGTAATGCAGTATACAGCGGAAGAAGGAATACCCCGATGAACTTTTGTATATACGTGCTTAAACCGTATATAAGCGTTTCCTTAAAAAAACGTTTAAGCATTAATTACTTTTTCCCTTTTCAAA
>JAPUEV010000425.1:2648-4476 GCA_027492415.1 Ignavibacteria bacterium | reverse complement strand
ATTACCGGCAAACCGTGTATACTGGTATAGGAATTCTTAAGCTTTATTTCCATGTGTTTTGTTTAGAAGTTATATAATTTCTTTAAAATTTAAATGTTAATCCGGGATAACACTACCTGCTCTGAAAAATAATTTATCAATAATATCCAAGCTTGTAATTCCGGAAGCCGTTAATGGTTTCCTTTGCGCTTACTTTAAGTATTGTAGCAACCGGTATTGCAATGAGTGCACCGAAAGCTCCGAGTATCTGGTTTCCGATAAGTATTAATGCAATTATCACAATCGGGTTCATTTCTGCGCCTTTGCTGAATAGGTACGGCTGAATAAATGAACTATCAAGAATATAAATTACTGTGAACAGAATTAGAATGGGCAGCACCATGTGGAAATCACCATACTGAATAATTGAAATTAGTATTGCAGGAATTCCTCCTACGATGGGTCCTGCGTACGGTATTAAGTGACCCCCGCCTGCAACCATGCCGATAATAATTGCATTATTGACTCCCATTATACTGAGCCCGATAAAAGAGATCAATCCCAGTATGAAAGCATCAAGCAGCCATGCGCGGACGTATGAGCTCAATTGTTTTTCTATTTTATCGATAATATTAATTGACATTTCAAAATAACGGTTCGGTACAATGCCAATCAGCCCGTTCTTAAGCTTTTGCCTGTCTCGCAGTATAAAAAATGTTATAAATGGTATGATGATGATGTACAATACTGTTGAGACAACACCTGAGATAATATCTTCTGCCTTGGCAAATGATGAACGCACTGAATTTTCAATTTCTTTGCCAACATCCCCTTTTTTAATATATGGTACATTTTTTTCGATCCACTTTTCAACATCCTTAAGCTTTTCTGATACCCGGAATTCTTTGTAAGATTTAGAAAGTGAATCACTCTGCTCGATGAAGCTTGGAGCTATCATATTTACTGTAAAATAAAGTACCGTGCCGATAACGGCATATACAATCAGTATAGAGAGCGACCTGTTGATACCGAAACCCTGGATAAAATCAACAAAAGGATTCAGGACAAGCGCAAAGAGCAGGCAGATAACCAGCGCTATGAAAATATCAGTAAAGAAAGCTATAAATGCCGCAATAATAAGTAATGGAATAAGCAGTATGAATACCTTGGCAATGCCGCTGAGCGGTTTTACGGTATCATTTATTCTGCCGGGGTTTCTGCTATCCTGAAAATTATTTTTCACAATGTAAATTTAACAATATTAATCGGCTTTTGCACGGATAATTTCATTAATAATATCAAAGTCAAACCCCTTTCTTGCAAGGGTATCAAAGATCTTTTTCCGTGCATCCTGTTTATCGAGTTCTATAAGCTTTGGCTTTAATTTTTCGTAAATTTTAAGGGCAAGCTCCCGCTCTGTTTCATCTGTTAAGAGAGTGTTAAGCACAGATTCGCTGATATTCTTTGGTATTCCTTTTTCAAAAAGCTTCTGCTGCAGTGACCTTCTTCCGGCAGGCTTATTTTTGATCTTTTCATTAACTAACTGCTTCGCAAACTCTTCATCATTTACCAAGCCAAGCTCAGTTAAATGTACTATAACCTTATCAATAGTATGATCATTCAGCTTTTTGCCTTTAAGCTTTTTTTTAATTTCGCTGATCGTGCGTATGCGGTAGGATAGGTAATCGAAAGCGGTTTTTTTGCCGTAGATGTATTCATCAAAATCGCGGATCTCGTTCAGTTTTTCTTCACTCAGCCCGTCACCAGATGCGATACCGAATTTAAGTATAGTATCATCATAAAGCCCGCAGAAAAATTCACCCTCAATATAAAGATTATACCGGTTATT
>JAPUEV010000425.1:0-2548 GCA_027492415.1 Ignavibacteria bacterium | reverse complement strand
TTACTTCTTTGCTGCTTTTTCTTTTGTTTTAGCTTCGCCGTTGGATGAACCGTTTGCTGAAGGTTCCTTTTCCTTCTTGCCGGTTTCCAGGGGAACTTCCATTCCCATGGCTTCACGAACTTCGTTGTTCAGCTTTTTATACAGATCAGGATTTTCGATAAGCAGATTCTTTACGCCTTCTCTTCCCTGCATGCGCTGGTCATTGTAGCTGAACCAAGCGCCGGCTTTTTTGATGATCTCCATATCAACAGCGGTATCAACAAGATCGCCAAGCTTTGAAATACCTTCATTGTAGATTATATCAAACTCCACTTCACGGAAAGGCGGTGCAACTTTATTCTTAACAACTTTAACTTTAGTACGGTTACCAATTACATTTGTGCCGTCTTTTATCTGGGCAATACGGCGGACATCCATCCTTACCGATGCGTAGAATTTAAGAGCTTTACCGCCGGTTGTTGTTTCAGGTGAGCCGAACATAACGCCGATCTTATCGCGAAGCTGGTTTGTGAACATAAGCGAAATATTGGATTTTGATACTGCTGATGTAAGCTTACGCAATGCCTGTGACATTAAGCGCGCCTGGAGTCCCATGTGTGAGTCACCCATCTCGCCTTCAATTTCAGCTCTCGGTGTAAGCGCCGCAACTGAATCAACTACAATAATATCAAGAGCATTACTGCGGACAAGTGTTTCAACTATTTCCAGCGCCTGCTCGCCGTACTCCGGCTGAGATACCAGCAGGTTTTCGACATCAACACCAAGCTTTTTTGCATAACCTGTATCAAGCGCATGTTCAGTATCTATGAATGCGGCAAGTCCGCCTTTTTTCTGCGCCTCTGCAATTATATGCAGACAGATAGTTGTTTTGCCCGATGATTCAGGTCCGTATATTTCTATAATTCTTCCTCTGGGTACACCGCCAACACCAAGTGCCGCATCAAGGGATATTGAGCTTGTTGAAATTGAGTCTATTTTTGCAATCACACCGTCACCAAGCTTCATAATTGAGCCCTTGCCGTGTGACTTTTCGATCTGGTCAATAGCTACCTGGAGCGAGCGCAGTTTTTCGTTATCTGCCATTTGGGTAAAACCTTTCTATAGTTTTGTTATTGCTGAATTTCCAAACTATACAAATCCCGCAATTTGCAGGTATGGAATAAATGTAATGTTATTGATTTCAGCGAATATAATTAATTAATACTTATTATAATAAACAAAAATAAGAGTTAAAAAAGGCTTATGGGTATCATTAGATGATACTTTTTTTTGGGGTGATGGTATATAGCCCTAAATTGCAGGTATCTTCAATATCTGAGATTGCTTTGTCGCTTCGCTCCTCGCAAAATAAGTAATGCTGTCAGGTCAAAGTATATAATTTCTTTTTGAGCCAGAAGGCGGCGTTGACAAGGAGTATCAGGGCCGGTACTTCGACAAGAGGACCGATAACGCCGGCAAATGCCTGCGGACTTGATATACCGAACACCCCGATACTTACTGCAATGGCAAGCTCAAAATTATTTCCTGCAGCGGTGAAAGAGAGTGCTGCGTTTTGGGAATAATCAGCTCCAAGCCATTTACCGATAAGGAAAGTGATGAAGAACATTATCACAAAATAAATCAGCATGGGAATCGCAATTCTTACAACATCCATTGGTATGGTAACAATAAGCTCACCTTTTAAGCTGAACATTGCTATGATTGTGAATAGTAAAGCTATTAATGTTATGGGACTTATCTTCGGTACAAACTTTTCCTCATACCACTGTTTACCTTTTAGCTTGATAAGGAGGAAGCGGCTTAGGAAACCGGCAATAAACGGAATACCAAGATATATGAATACACTCTTAGCAATTTCTGATATACTGATGTTTACTTCAAGTCCTTTAACGCCAAAATATGGCGGAAGTATAGTGACAAAGATCCATGCAAACAGGCTGTAGAAGAGAACCTGGAAAATGCTGTTGAATGCAACGAGTCCCGCCGCGTATTCACGGCTGCCGTTTGCAAGCTCATTCCAAACTATAACCATAGCTATGCAGCGCGCAAGACCAATCATAATTAAGCCAACCATATAGCCCGGCATATCACTTAGGAATGTAATTGCCAGAATGAACATAAGTACAGGGCCAATAACCCAATTCATTAATAGTGAGAGTCCGAGTATTTTGAAGTTGCGGAAAATCTTTCCAAGCTCCTCATATTTAACTTTGGCAAGCGGTGGGTACATCATAAGTATAAGACCTATGGCAATGGGAATATTAGTTGTTCCTGAGGAGAATGAATTGACAATTCCTGCTGTACCTGGTATAAAGTAGCCCAGTGATACTCCGATACCCATGGCAAGGAATATCCACAATGTGAGGAATCTATCCAGGAAGCTTAAATGTTTGCGTTCAGTTGGTGCGCAGTTTGTGGCTGACATTAAAAAATAAATAATTTGAAATTATACTATATATTGTAAACAATGATTTGTTTAAACTGTGAGACGTCCCGCCGGGACGTCTCTACAAAACCAACGATTATTTTTCGGCGTAAACTGTGATGC
>JAPUEV010000424.1:1966-4476 GCA_027492415.1 Ignavibacteria bacterium | reverse complement strand
AGCCTCCACATATAAAAAGCCGTCATGAATGCCGTTAACACTGCAATAGCAAATACAGGGTAATGCCCGGCAAAGAATAATTTAGAAAGAATTTCATCCTTGCTGAAAAATCCGCTGAACGGGGGAATACCGGAAATTGCAATACCGCCCATTAAAAATGTAACGAATGTGATCTTCATCTTATCTTTTAAGCCGCCCATTTTTGTAACATCCTGCTCTTCGTGCATGCCGTGAATAACCGAGCCCGCACCTAGGAACATAAGCGCTTTAAAGAAAGCGTGAGTGGTAACATGGAATATACCGGTTGAAAATGCGCCGGCACCCATTGCCATGAACATAAATCCTAACTGGCTTACCGTTGAGTATGCAAGTATCTTTTTAATATCATTCTGAGCTACTGCAATTGTTGCCGCCATGAATGCTGTTAAACATCCAATAATCATTACAACTTCCATTGTAATTGGCGCCATTGCAAAGAGCAGGGAAGTCCTGCCGATCATATAAACACCGGCTGTTACCATTGTTGCAGCGTGGATAAGCGCTGATACAGGGGTCGGACCCGCCATAGCGTCCGGCAGCCAGATATATAACGGTATCTGCGCTGATTTACCTGTTGCGCCAACGAACAGAAGCAGTGTTATTATAGTGAACATTGTAACGGTAACAGTTGAGCCAGGGATAGCTGCGAAAATTCCCTGGAAGTTCAAAGTACCGAAATTCATAAAGATAAAGAACATTGCAAGCATGAAGCCAAAATCACCAATGCGGTTTACCCAGAAAGCTTTATTTGCTGCATCACCTGCAAATTTCTTTTCATAAAAGAAGCCGATAAGCAGGTATGAACATAATCCAACGCCTTCCCAGCCAAGGAACATTAAAAGCATGTTATCACCAAGGACAAGGTTAAGCATTGCGAATATGAATAAGTTCAGGAACGCAAAGAATCTTGCAAAGCCTCTATCACCATGCATGTAACCGATAGAATAAATATGTATAAGGAAACCAACACCGGTTATGATAAGACACATTGTAACCGAAAGCGGGTCAACAAGATATGCCGCACTTATATTGAGTGAGCCTGATGATATCCAGCTGAAAAGGGGAATGGTAATTGACCTGCCTTCTTCAGGAAGCGAAGTCAATTGCAGGTATGCAAGTATTGTCATTACAAATGAGCCAAGTACAGTAATTGAGCCTATTATACCGGATACTTTCTCATTCTTAATCTTAGTACCAAAAAGACCGTTAATTAAAAAACCAATTAAAGGTAAAACTGTGATCAGATAGAAATATTTTACCATTTTAGAATATTAATTTCATCCAGGTTAATTGTTGATTTATTGCGGTAAAGGGCTATAATTATAGCCAGTCCGATAGCTGCTTCTGCTGCTGCAACTGTCATTATAAAGAATACGAATATCTGGCCGTTCAAATTCCCCAAAAATGATGAGAATGTTACAAAGACCAGGTTAACAGAATTGAGCATAAGCTCAATGCACATGAACACAACAATAGCGTTTCTTCTTGTAAGAACGCCGATTACTCCGATTGAAAATAACAGGAGCGCCAGTATTAAGTAGAAATTTATTTCCATTTACAAAAATAACAGAATTTGACCATTTTATCAATTTATTTAGTGAAATTATTGAAAATAAATGAGATTTATTTTTAAGGCATTATTACATCACAAAAAATATATTTCAGACACAGAAAAACAATTTTCCTTACATAAAAATATTATCACAACCGGATCACATTAATGACAGATACTAAAACAGGGCAGAGCTGATTTAAACAGAAATAGTTATGAACATTTACGTGTAATTCATATAACATTCAGCCTTCTGCCTGCTCCGCAGTCATAAGGTTTCGCGTGAATTGCATTCACACTCAACTTTACATAATATATATTATTTCTCATTTTATCCACAATATGTGAATTCAGGCTATTTTGGATGAATTCTGTATACCGTTAAATTGGGGTTTTGAATGATTGCATATTATATTTGTGTTAATTACTTTTGATCAATTAATCTATTATTATTTATGCTGAAATTTTTATTACTGCTTTTTGTTTCGATACTATCTTTTACTGCTGCTGATGTTTACTCTCAAAGTGACTGGAAAACTGACTGGCAGAACGCCCTGGCAAAGCTTGACTCTATGTTTTACCGTGAACAGGCTGAGTTCAGGCTGATGCAAAGCTATCAAAATGACGCTACCGAAGAACTGATAATTAAGGATATGGATACGCTTAATGTATTTGTGACTGATATCAATGCTCACATTGATTTTGCCAATAATTTTAAATTCGGCCCTGAAGCTGATGTATTAAACGCATCTGAAACTATAAGGCTTAAAGTTGAAGGCTTAAAGGAATATTTTGATCAGTGCCGGCTGCAGATACACGTGAACAACAACATATTACAGCGCAAGCTTAAAAATGAAACCCTGGATTTTAAAGTAAGGCAAATAGACGACCTGAAGCTTGGCAATTACGCGCCGGTGCT
>JAPUEV010000424.1:0-1866 GCA_027492415.1 Ignavibacteria bacterium | reverse complement strand
TAATTTAATGACTTAAATCATAGTTGCAAATGACCTTAAGTGCTATATTTGTATATGTTAATTCATTAAATTCAACCTAATATGACAAAGATAAACGTTTTAATCATGGGAGCTGCCGGAAGAGATTTCCACAATTTTAATGTTGTGTACCGCAATAACCCTTTGTATAACGTAGTTGCTTTCACCGCAACACAGATACCGAATATCGATGGCCGCAAATATCCCGCTTCACTTGCAGGAAAATTATATCCAAAAGGCATACCTATTTTCCCGGAATCAGAGCTGGTAAGCCTTATCAAAAAACATAACGTACAGCAGGTAATATTTTCATATTCTGATGTACCATTCAATTACGTAATGGCTAAAGGAGCAATGGTAAACGCTGCAGGCGCTGATTTTATAACCCTTGGCGCTGCCGATACCATGATCAAATCCACAAAGCCTGTAATTGCCGTAGTAGCAAGCCGTACAGGCGCCGGCAAAAGCCAGACCTCGAGGAAAGTTGTTGAAGTTCTTCAGCTGATGGGCAAGAAAACAGTATCAGTAAGGCATCCAATGCCGTATGGTGATCTTGCTAAGCAGAAAGTTCAGCGTTTTGCCGCTATAAGTGACCTGAAAAAACATGATTGTACCATTGAAGAAATGGAAGAATATGAACCGCATATCGCACGCGGTAATGTTATTTACGCAGGAGTTGATTACGAGGCAATATTACGCGAAGCTGAAAAAGAAGCCGATATCATAATATGGGATGGCGGAAATAACGATATGTCATTCTACAAAGCTGATCTTACCATAACAGTTGTTGACCCGCACCGCGCAGGACATGAAATGAATTACTATCCCGGCAGAACAAATATTCATCTTTCGGATGTGGTAGTTATAAATAAAGTAGACTCAGCTAACTTAGAGCAAATTAACATAGTTAGAAATAATGTTTCAATGCTGAATCCGGCAGCAAAAATAATTGAAGCTGCCTCCCCTATTTCACTTGATAATGAAAAAGATGCTGCCTTAATTCGCGGTAAACGTGTACTTGTAATTGAAGACGGCCCGACATTAACACACGGTGAAATGAAGTACGGCGCAGGCACAATTGCCGCACAGAAATATGAAGCCGCTGAAATAGTTGACCCGAGGCCTTATGCAGTAAAAAGCATAAGTGATACCTATAAAAAATATCCAAATATTGGTATATTGCTGCCTGCAATGGGCTATGGCGATAAACAGATGAGGGATCTTGAAGCAACAATAGCAAAAGTACCGTGTGATGCAGTTATTATTGGTACTCCAATTGACTTAAGGCGAGTAATTAAGATAAACAAACCGGCTGCAAGGGTTTCGTACAACCTGCAGGAGATCGGTCATCCTGATCTGAAGTCAATTTTAGCTGATTTTGTTAAAAAACATTAAATAATAACAAAAATTAATAAGATAATAAAACCGAACAGTAAAAATTCCGCCTGGCATGAAGTAAATGCCTTATCACATAAAAAAAGGCTAACCATGCTGAGCGGTAAAAGGGTTTACCATGTACTTTCAGCGCTTCAGTTTGAGGAGAACCAGCTTTTTAAGCTGTTTGAGCTTGCAGATAAGATAAGAAAGATAGGTAAAACCAAGGACGGGCTGGATTTCCTCCAGTCAATACTTTCACATAAGCGCGCAGTATTGTATTTTGCGCAGCCATCAACCCGTACATACCTTTCATTCAACAATGCGTGCCAGATACTGGGGATAAAGACCAGTGATATGCGCGCTGCAGGCACATCATCAGAGGTTAAGGGTGAATCAATTGAGGATACACTTGAAACGATGCACTCATATACAGATATGATAATAATGCGTCATGTTGAAGAAGACCTTGCG
>JAPUEV010000423.1 GCA_027492415.1 Ignavibacteria bacterium | reverse complement strand
AGCTATCATTACATCTTTTTCCGTCAGTACAGCTTCAAATACGCCTGCGTTGGCATCCATACATGAGGGGAATAAAATTGTATCTTCTGTTCCCAGGAACTGCGTTAAACGGTCCTCGAGAATTTTGTGAATATCCTGTGTACCGCAGATAAAGCGGACAGATGACATTCCGTAGCCGCGTGAATCAAGTCCGGCGTGCGCTGCTTTTATTACATCCGGGTGTGATGATAAGCCCAGGTAATTATTTGCGCACATATTGATCTCTTCCTTCATTTTTGAGCCAATCGGGAACTCGACTTCAATATCAGCGTTTTGCGGAGAAAAAATCGCGCGCTCTTCCTTAAATATCCCCTGCCTGGTAAGCTCATCAAGCTGAGAACTGTATATGCTTCTTATATCCTGTGGATATGACATTTTATATTGCCTTCCTAAATTGTGAAAATTATCTTAAAAAAAAGGAAGGCTTAAAGCCTCCCTTTATATTTTAATTAATTTACACCAAAGTTCTTTAAAAGTTCTACAATGTTATTTACACTGTCAAATGCTTCGGGGGTTGCTTTATCATCGGGGATCGAAATATTATATTTGGTTTCAAGGAACACTTTCAGTGATACCATTGAAAAAGAATCAACAAATCCGCCGGTTATCAAAGCTGTATCATAATTAATCACCCTGTCGTCACCATCTTCAAGGTATTCCTGTTTAACATATTCAAGTACTATATCTTTTACGTTTTCCATTTTATTATTTTATTTGTTTTTACCCTCACCCCCTATCCCCTCTCACGAAGGGAGAAGGGGGAAGAGTATTCATAAATTATTTGTATGTTAAAAATTTTTCTATTTTACCCTCACCCCTAACACTTATCCTAAAGGAGAGTGACCGGGGGTGAGGTTTTACTTACATATCATTTTCAAGAGTTGAAATATCGCCTATTTCTTCTCCCCATTCCTTTGCCCTTAAAACGCGGCGCATGATCTTTCCGCTGCGTGTTTTGGGGAGTGACTGAACAAATTCAACTTCCTGGGGCATTGCAAGCGGTGAGAGCTTCTTGCGGATGAAATTCATAATTTCAAGCTCAAGCATTTTTGATTCCTGGATACCGGGCTTAAGCGCAACAAATGCCTTAACAACTTCCATGTTTATCTGGTCAGGCTTGCCTATAGCAGCTGATTCCGCAACAGCGGGATGCTCGAGAAGCGCGGATTCAATTTCAAAGGGTCCTACTAAATGACCCGCGGTATTAATAACATCATCATCCCTGCCAACAAACCAGAAGTAGCCGTCTTCATCAATGCTTGCTCTATCACCGCATAGATACCAGCCGTCAACAAATTTAGCATCATATTTTTCTTTATTGTTCCAGTAAGCGCGGAACATTGCCGGCCATCCGGGTCTTACAGCAATTACGCCAACTACGCCTTTTTTATCAAAGTATTCATGTGTATTTATATCAACCAGTCCGACTTCCATACCGGGGAAAGGCTTGCCCATTGAGCCGGGCTTTACCTTCATGCACGGGTAATTGCTTACAACCATGCTGCCTGTTTCTGTCTGCCAGTATGTATCATGGAATTTCATCCCGAATACTTTATCGCTCCATAACACTGCCTCTGCATTTAGCGGCTCGCCAATACTTGCTAGGAACCTGAGAGAGGAAAGATCGTGCTTCTTAATTAACTCCTCCCCTTCTTTCATTAATGCCCTTATAGCAGTTGGAGCTGAGTACCATATAGTAATTTTATGTTTTTCTATGAATGAATACCATCCTTCTGCGGTAAAGCCTGCATCAAGCACGCATTGTGTAGCGCCGTTTGACCATGGTCCTATAATTCCGTATGATGTGCCTGTTACCCAGCCCGGGTCAGCGGTGCACCAGTAAATATCATCATCTTTAAGATCGAGTGAATAGTTTGTTGTGATGTACTGTGATATTACTGAATAATGTACATGCTGTGCGCCTTTTGGGAGTCCGGTTGTGCCTGAAGTGTAATGAAGCACTGATGGGGTTTCTGCGGTTGATTTGTAAATATGATAATGATCCATCTTTGGCAGGTTATCAATATCAAGTATATGTTCACGCTCTCTTAAATGTGAATCATCGCGCTCATCAACTACAATAACATACTTCATATAATCCATATCTTTTAAAATATTACGGACTTTAGGAAGATGTTTTTTCTGTGTGATAATTGCAGTAGTCTTTGCATCTTCAAGCCTGGTGACAAGCGATTCGCTTCCGAATGCTGAAAACAGAGGCTGAACGATCGCTCCCATTTTCAATCCGCCAAGGAAACCAAGATACAGCTCAGGAACTTTATCCATGAAAAGGCAAATTCTCTCTCCCGGCTTTATTCCCATATTTTCAAGGTACCATGCAATTGAGTTTGTTGCAATACGCATTTGGTCAAAAGTCCATGTTTTAACATTGCCTTTATGGTCCTGCCATATTAAAGCAGTCTTTTCGGCTTTGCCAAGCCTGCAGATCCTGTCTGTGCAGTACTCGCCAATATTGATATTATCACCGGGCTTATAGCCAAGTTCTTCTTCAACATTTTTCCAGCTAAAATCTTTTATGATATCTTCGTAAGAGCTTAGATTGTGCATAAAGTTAAACATTTTCATACCTCCGGTATTTTGTTATAAGTCGAAAATAATATTATTCAACTATACAAAAATAATGGGGTTTAAATGTCAAAAGGTATGATTTGGGTCAGTTTTTAAAGAAAATTAATTATTTTCCCCCTTTTTCTTGAATCCCGCCTTACGTATAAGCATGAACATTTGACCCCGTGTATGGGCTTCGTGCTCAATTAAATGGTATAATATCCACTTTGGCGTGAATTCTTTTGACTTTTCCTCGCCGTTATGCTGCCACCTCATGTAAACTTTTGAATCAAGAACTTCATCAGAAATTGAATCAATATATTCTGTTAATTTTAGCCTGCATGCAGCCATGGTTTGGATATACTCATCTGTTTCAATGATATTTTCCGGAGGGTTTGCATTTTCACCTGAATCAAACCAAACATCAGCATAAGCGCGTTTTTTGAGTTCAGCGTCAATTTCCTTGCCATCCATAATGCTCAGCCAGAAAAGATCCACTTCAGCCAGGTGCATCAGGTATGCGCCAATTTGCGCTTCACCCGGAATAGGTTCAGCAAACAATTGTTCTTTTGTGAGTCCGCTTACACCTTTTAAGGTAACTTTGCGGATATCATCCAGCATGTATTTTATGAGTTCTGTGTTCTTCATAATTTATAATTTTTTATAAAAAAACCGTCAGCGAAAAAAATTCAATGACGGTTTGATTTGAATACAAATATTATTTGTACCAGAGGAAAAATCCTTTATGAGTTCATTACTGATTTGATCTTTACATTTCCGGTACCGCTTACTCCTGAATCAGTAACAAGCTCAGTGACATTGCTTGCTTCTGTTTTCATGTTGCATTTACCGTTAAATGTGCATCCCTGTTCGGTTATAAGATTATTTACAGTAATATCACCGCTTATCTTTGAGCCTTTTTTAAGCTCTAACCTGTTGGTCTCAATATTTCCGTCTACTGTACCATACACAACAACTTCTGCAGCGCATACACTGCCAACAATTTTACCGGTATGACCGATAACTATGCCTGAATCGCCGGTAAGATCGCCTTTAATTGTGCCGTCAATCCTTGTAGCTGTTGGTATAAAGAAGTTTCCTTCAACTTTACACCCTTCGCCAATGAGGGTCTTAATATCCTTTGAGTTTGCTGATTTGTTAACTGCCGGTGCAGATGATTCCTGCTGAACTGATTTATCTTTGCTGCCGAACATGTGTACCTCCTTTTGAAGGAATTATTTTATGATAAAAATTTTTTCTTTTTTATAGTGCTTCCAATGCCTGTGATATCAGAATACTTTCAAAAAAGGCTCGGGGCTGATATCATCGCCGTTCTGCCTGACTTCGTAGTGCACATGGGGTCCGGTAGACCTGCCGGTACTGCCTAAAAATCCAATTACATCGCCGGCTTTTACATATTGACCCTGTACAACATTTACTTTTGTTAAGTGACCGAAAAGGGTCTGGTACCCGCTTTTATGATCAAGTACAACAGCATTTCCATAGCCGTTATACCAGTCACACCTGTTAACAACGCCATCAGCTGTTGCGTGGATAGGATCGCCAACAGGACCTTTTACGTCAACCCCGGGGTGGAACTCACCTGAGAAACCGCCGAAAGGATTCCTGCGGTAACCGTAATCGGAGCTGCGAACGCCGTCGTACGGGTAGCCGAGCGGAAGATCGCGCAGTGTATTGTAAAATACCACTGACTGCTCTTCAAGCATTTCTATTTTACTCACAAATGTTTCAGGCTTTTTGCTGCTGGGCACGCCTCCTGCATTTTCAAGCTGAATGAGTCCGCGCTCTTTTAAATAGCTGTCAATCATTGAAAGATTGTTATCTATCTTGCTTAGCTTCTGGCTTAACTGAAGGCTGTCATA
>JAPUEV010000422.1 GCA_027492415.1 Ignavibacteria bacterium | reverse complement strand
AAGCTGAAACATAGCTTCATTTTTTCATATTTGTTGATCAAAAGCCGTTTCTTCAATGAACGGCTTTTTTTATTATAATTTTACCCTATGTTAACCTTATTCTTCATAAATGTAACTATATAAGAACAGTAAAATAGTTCTCATTTTTTAAAATATTAATTGCTATTTTGCCTTTATGGCAAAAAATTTTTTCCGGAAAGAGCTCTCATTTGCACTGGCAGTTATTTCTATTATACTGCTTTATATTTTCGGCAGTAACCCTGCTATTAAGGAATCACTCATTTCTGAAGGGATAATTTTCCTGGTGATTTTTTCCGTGATAATTTATGCAGCCCTTGGAGTTGTTCACCACGCTGAGCTGCTTGCCTATAAGTTCGGGGAGCCGTACGGCACCATGATACTTACCCTTTCAGCCGTAACTGTTGAAATTATAATGATAGCAACCATGATGATGCATGGTGATTCTGACCCGGCAATTGCCCGGGATACAATTTTTTCAACGCTTATGATCCTGCTAAACGGACTTACCGGACTGATCATGCTGATTGGCGGAATAAAATACGGTGAACAGAAATATAACATTAAAAGCACGAACTCTTTCTTTTCTATGATAATCGGAATTGTTGGCATAGGCTTATTCCTTCCGCTGGCTATCCCGGAAACACGCTCGGCTTTCTATGAAACTTTCCTAATCTTTATATGTATCCTGCTCTATATTTTCTTTCTCCGCATGCAGTCTAAAGAACATAACTATTATTTTAAGTTTGATGGCGGAAAGAAGAATATCACTGACGATAACGAACACCTTCCCCCAAAAAAAGATATCAGTACTTTCTATAATTTTGCAATGCTGCTTGCAACCATAGCATCAATATCACTACTTGCCGAAAGTCTTTCTGTGTTTGTTGATGACGGTATTGATAAGCTCCAAATGCCCTCGGGTGTTGCCGGACTCATCATAGCTATTATAATTGTTTCCCCCGAAGCCCTCACCGCAATTAGGGCCGGACTCAATAACGATATGCAGAGAGTAGTGAATATCTCTTTAGGCTCTATGCTTTCCACTGTCAGCCTTACAATTCCCGCAGTCCTTATAGTAGGCTTGCTTATCAATCAGGATGTACATCTTGGTCTTGAGCCAATCCAGGCTGCAATGGTGGTTACATCACTGCTGGTAGGTATGCTCACTTCAAAGGATGGTGAGAGCAACGCACTGCAGGGATTCATCCATTTTATGCTCTTCATTACATTTGTTTTCCTCATTTTTGTCTGAGTAAACCCAATTGAAAAAATTCTTAATATTATGGTTCATAAGCTTCTCTACAGTTTATTGTGATTCACTAAGTATTATATTCCTTGGTGATACACATTTTGGCGAAAATTACCAGTATGATCCAAAATTCAACCACGGCTTTAATGCAATTGCTGAATTCGGCTATGACCATTTCTTCCAAAATGTAAAAGATATACTCAATGGATCTGATATCACTTTCTGTAACCTGGAAACTCCCTTAATAAATTTAAACAGCAGCACTACACCTGTTTCACTGGTTAAGCCTTATCTTCACTGGTCTCACCCTGATTCCGCCGTTAAATATCTTTTGAAGTATAATATCAAAAATGTTACTCTTGGTAACAACCATGTTTTTGATTACAGCTTACCGGGCTTTGCTTCAACAGTCAATGCACTGGATTCTTCAGTCATAAGCTATTTTGGTGCGGGCTATGATTCTTCTTCAGCATCCAAACCGTTTATAAAAGATATAAACGGGTATAAATTAATTATATTTAGCGGATTTGAATACCGCGCAAAATATGATACGCTTTATGATTTTTATGCCGGTGAAAATAAACCCGGCGTAAATAAGCTTGATACCGTAAAGCTTTCTGGCGCAATCAAAAAGTACCGGAATGAATATCCCGAAGCACATATTATTATTTACCCGCACTGGGGCAATAATTATAAACCCGCAACTGAACAGCAGAGAACATTAGCGCATAATTATATAAATGCCGGTGCTGATTGTATTATCGGGCAGGGTGCGCATACAATCCAGGAAGCGGAGCTTTATAAAGGGAAATGGATATTCTACAATATTGGTAATTTTATTTTTAATGCACCCGGCAGGTATCTTTCAACCGGCGCAAAGCCGTTTGGTATAATTCTCAAAATGATAATTACAAAAGCGGGATACAGATTTATTCTGATTCCGGTATTCACTAAAAACAGTGAAACTGATTATTCCATAAGGCAGCTTGATGAAGCGGAAACCAACGATTTACTGAAAATTATGTTTGGAAATAGTGATCACTATATAATTAATGCTGAAGGTTTTATTGAGGTCAATTTTTAATAGACTAATGATGTTTGCGTAAATTATTGAAATTTCAACATATATAACGTCTTTTATGTAGCTATAACCCTTAGTTTTTGGAATTAATTTCTCTTTTTTATTATTGTATATTTAAATAAGTTATAGGATATTCTGAACTTAAAATTACTGTAAATCTCATGAAAAGGTATTATTCCGTTTTTATCATTGCAGCACTACTTTCCTTATCATTTTTTTCATTTAAAACCACAGAGAACAAGATAGGGAACATGCTTTCCAGGGCTATAGATAATCCTGCCAATACAAATTTTGTAGTTTGGGTCTACTTACAGGATAAAGGTCCAAACGCGATGGCCAGGCTTAACGACCCGCTATCAATAGTTACACAGCGCTCTTTGGATAGGCGCTCAAAAGTAAAGCCTGCTGGGCAGCTGCTTGACTATACCGATATCCCGCTTTATTCTGAATATGTAAATATTGTAGCAGGTAATGTTACAAAGGTAAGGCATAATATCAAATGGCTTAACAGCATGAGCGTTGAAGTGAACCGCGAACAGTTAAGTACACTGGCTAACATGGATTTTGTAAAAGGTATTGAGCTTGTAGAAACATTTAAAGTTTCCGGAAGCCAGCCTGAAATTTCATCCGATATGAGCCCTGTGTTCAGCGATCCGTATGACCATCCGCTTGCAGATACTTTCAGCTACGGAACCGGAAATGCTGTCACACAGATAACTCAGATAAAAGTTAATCTTGTGCATAACAAAGGAATTCGCGGACAGGGTATTATGATCGCAAGCTTTGATGCCGGGTATTTCAATTTGACCCACGAAGCTTTTACAACTTACCCGATGAAAATTCAGACAACATATGATTTCCAGAACCATACACCGACACTCACTGGACACTCACACGGTACGGCAACTCTTTGCCTTGTTGGCGGATATAAGCCCGGCAAAATGATCGGACCTGCATACGGCTCAACATTTATTTTAGGCAGAACCGAAGTTGATCCTAATGAAGTGCCTGCAGAAATGGATAACTGGATAGCTGCAGCGCACTGGGCTGATAGCCTTGGAGCAGACGTAATTACAAGCTCGCTTGGATATCTTGAATTTGACTCTCCGTACACCAGCTACACATGGCAGGATATGAACGGAAATACACTGCCTATCACAATTGCCGCAGATCTTGCAGTGAATAAAGGAATAATAGTAAGCAATTCCGCAGGTAACAACGGCAGCGGAGCTCACAATACACTGGGCGGACCCGCAGATGGTGACAGCGTTCTTACTGTAGGCGCAGTAACATCAACCGGCACAAGGTCATCGTTCAGCTCTGTTGGACCCACTACCGATAATCCTCCAAGGATAAAACCTGATGTTATGGCAATGGGCAGCAATAACTATTACGCTTCAACTACAGGCAACAATTATTCTTCCGGTGACGGTACATCGTTTTCCTGTCCGCTCACCTCAGGTGTATGCGCACTTGTGCTTTCGGCAAATAAAAGCTTAACACCATTGCAGGTTATTGGAATATTAAGAAAATTTGCTAGCAATTCAGGCTCACCAAATAATACAATTGGATGGGGTATTATCGATGCATCACTTGCAGTAGATTCAGCACGCAAGCTTGATAACGCACCGCCTGTGATACTGCATACACAGCCTTTCACTTCAACAAACCTGAACACGGCTTTTACAATGAAGGCTAAGATAACCGATAACGGTATTATAAGGAACTGGACAAATGAAGCTCCGTTACTATATTACAGGAAAAGCACAGATAACGGCTCAACTTGGTCAGCGTATTCATCAGTCCAGTACAGCGCATTGAACCTGGATACATTTTCATTTGTAATTCCCGGCAGCACAAACGGAACAGTTGTTCAGTATTACTTTGCTGCGCAGGATATAGCATTGCCAACTGCAAAAATGTCTACTTTACCTGCAGGCGGCAGCGGAATTAATCCGCCCGGCACAACTGCACCGCCTACAAGGTTCCAGTATACTGTAGGGATTGTTGGTATCCAGCCCGTTTCAAACGAAATACCAAAAGTATTTAAGCTGTTTACTAACTATCCAAACCCGTTTAACCCGGTAACAAAAATTAAATTTGATATTTCAGAAAATAAAAATTAAAAGATTATTTAATATGATATATTAGAAATAGTAGTATAAA
>JAPUEV010000421.1 GCA_027492415.1 Ignavibacteria bacterium | reverse complement strand
ATACTGAAACATTAAAAAAATAATATTAAAGGCAGAATATTCACTATCTGGGGCTTATCATACAAACCAAGAACAGATGATCTGAGGGAAGCGCCTGCACTGACAATCATAGAAAAACTGCTTGAACACGGAGCAAAGATAAATGCCTTCGATCCTGTATCCAATGAAAATTTTAAGGTTCTTTACAGCAAAAAGTTCAAACAGGTAAAGCTGTTCAAAGATAATTATTCTGCTCTTAAGAATTCCGATGGGCTTGTGCTTGTTACTGAATGGAATGAATTCCGCAAGCTGAATATTGAAAAGCTGAAAAAATTAATGAAGAGCCGGGTAATATTTGACGGCAGAAATATTTATAATCCGGGATTTATAAAACAAAACGGTTTTAAATATTATGGAATTGGTTTTTAAGCTTAATTTTTAATTAATTATCATTATCCCGAATATTATAAAGGTATCCGGGATTTTTTATTTTTGAAATTTTACCGCCATATTGTTGGTTATATATGTTATGAGAAACAACGTTAAAATATTGATAATTTTGCTGCTTATATCTTCAATATCATATTCTCAGTCAAGAGATGAGAAAATTGTTAAGGGGATTGACCATGTATATAAATTAGAGTTTGATTCTGCTAATACCATTTTTCAAAGCTTTGCAGATGCAGATCCTAAAGATCCAACCGGGTATTTCTTCCTTGCAATGAGTGAATGGTGGAAAATATATATTAATAAAGATGACAGGTCTAATGATGATAATTACCTGGCAAAAGTTGATAAATGTATCAAGGTTTGTGAGGAAAGGATTGATGAGAACGAGAACAATGACTGGGCTACCTTCCTTCTGGGCGGTGTAATTGGCTACCGGGGGTTCATGAACGTGATGCGTGATAACTGGCTGAAAGCTATTGATGACGGCAAACAGGGACTTAACCTCATCCAGAGGAGCTATGAGCAGAATCCTGCCAATAAGGATGCAGTTCTTGGACTTGGGATCTATAACTACGCTGTTGATTATGTTGTAGAACGGTACCCTTTCCTTAAAGCGGTTTTATTTTTCTTTCCTAAAGGGAATAAAGAGCTTGGCTTAACCCAGCTTAGAGATTGCGCGGATAACGGCAGATATTCAAGAACTGAAGCAACAGTTACACTGGCATACATACATCTTTCATACGAAAAGAATTATCCTGAAGCTCAAAAATACGCTTTGAAGCTTTGTTCTCTGTATCCCAATAACCCGGTGTTCGAAAGGTTCCTTGGAAAGTGTTATGTAGGTTTAAATAACATTTCAGAAGGATTGAACCTTTACAGATCAATGCTGGCAAAAGCCGATAGCAGCATGCCTTACTATAATAATGATTATATCCGGAGAGAAGCAAATTATTATATGGGTGTATGTCTTGCAAAAACCGGTAATATTGATGAAGCTTTGAAATACTATGAAACAACTATTAATATCTGTAAAAGCCTGGAAAAAGAAGGCGAGGAATCACCTTATTATGTTTTTTCATTGTTAGGAAGCGGTGTTATATATGAGCAAAAGGGCAATAAAAGTGAAGCTGTAAAGCTTTATGATAAAGTTTTAAGCATTAAAGATATTGAGAACTCTAAAGAAACAGCACAGAAATTCAAGGATAATGCCCTGAAGTAAAAACAGGGCTTTACCTTGAAACATTAAATGATGTCACATTGTATACTTCCTTATAGTCAACATACCCTATTGTAATACCAAACATATTTGTTACCGGTTGATTCTTAAAGGTGTAATCTCTTTTCATTTGCCCGTATTTGGAATAATAGTCATAAAAAATATAATTACTGTTATTTGACCAGATCCTCTGTGTCTTTATACACGGAATAGCTGCGGTATCCAGGTGGTAATTTTCCCATGAAATATATTTTTTTGAAATAATATTTGAGCCAAAATTGAAAATTACCCACTCTGTATTTCGTAATACAGGATATTTTAATGATACCACAACCGGGCTTAGTACAATGAATGTATCATTTAATGAACGGTAACCGTAGCCGCCGGCTATTACACTGCTCATTTGACTGAAAGAGTCATAAACGATACCATCTGCTATAGTATAAGCCTGCTGCTGTTTCCTGAACGGGAATGAGGGAGTAGAGCCTCCGCGGTAGCCGTAACATACAAGCGAATTAGTGCTGTTGGTGTAATAATACCTGCTTGCAGCTGTATCGGTGCCCTGTATTAACCTGTCGTAGATTATCCTTACAGTACCGCCAATGGCAATATTGGTATCGTAATTCAGGATCTCTGAGTAACCGTTACCTGTAAGCGGATACGAACTGAAGAGATAACGAATTGAATCCGGCCGGATATTTTCAACACTTAAAGTTTTGGTATAATTCCAGTAAGATCCCATTGTAAAGGGATACTCAAATGATGATGTATCTACAGGTTCCTGAACCGGATAGTTTGTTACAGCATCATCGCTTCCGCAGGCTGAGAAAATAAATACAAGCAGTAAAACCAATATGAAGGACTGGATGAAGTAAGTGAGTTTTTTTTGCATTAATGTGATCTGTTCCCGCCCAAGAGCAGGTGTCTTTTTTTATGAATTAGTCAGGTACCGGTAGATTTACCGGCACCTGTTAAATAAATACTTACGGAATTATAAGTTCCTGACCAACCTGTATCTTGTTGGGGTCTGAAAGCTGATCGGTATTGGCATTAAAGATATCCATATACCTGTTTGCGTCGCCGTAATATTCTTTTGCAATTTTACTTAAAGTATCGCCTGATTGAACTATATAAGTGCGTTCAGTTTTTCCTGCGCCGCCTGCAGCACCTTCCATGCCTGCACCGCCTGCAATGCCTTCTTCTTCATTAAACATTTTTATTTCTCCTTAAATTAAATATTAATTAAATATATAACCTACGTTTACCCTGTGAGTACTGCCAACTTTGCCAAGAGAATTTAATGAATAATCAAACACGTACTTTTCAGCAAAGCGGATACCCAGGCCTGTTGAGAAGCCTGAAATTCCAAGCGATGTACCAAGCTTCATATCCTGCCTGCTTTCGTTATCATAGCCAAGCCTTGCCGATACATAGTCACTGAAAATGAATTCAGCGCCGATAGAAAATGCCCTGAAATGCTGAACTAACTTCTCGCGGCTTTCATTCAGCTTTGCGAAAGTTACATTAAGCCTTACGGGTGTGTGTTCAAGCCTTTTGGAAACACCAACCCTGATATCAAGCGGCAGCTTTTCCTTAGTGCTTATGTATGAGCTTAACTGGGCACCCAGGTTATTTACACCAAAGCTAAGTGATAACTGTGATGAGGGGATATGATACTGCATCCCGAAATCAACAGCGAATGCCGAGGATTTATATTCAGCTATGCCGGAATAAATATACTTTAATGTTATACCGTAATTGATCTTCTCGTAAATATAGTTGCCATAGCCTACAGATACCATCAGGTCATTGGCATTGAACTGTTCGCCTGTAGATACGCCATTCTCATCGGTGCGGTCAAAGGAGCCGTAATCAAAATACTTTACCCCAATACCGAACCAGCCAAGATCTTTATATTTCTGCGCGTAGGCAAGTGTGCCGAAGTTCATATCAAGCAGGTATTTGCCAAATCCTGCTGAAACTTTGCTTTTTGTAATGGTGCTTAAGCTGCCCGGATTATAGAACATTGCGTTAGGATCATCTGCATATGTATCAAATGCCCCTGCAAGTGATGAAGCTTTTGCCCCTGTTTCTACTCTTAAAAAATCAAATGCCGGTATTTCTGTCTGCGCAAACACATTCAGAAATACAGGTGAAATAAAAAATAAGGCTGCTGCTGCAAATTTTTTAAGCATTGGAAATTTTTAGGTTAATTGCTGAATATAAAGCTGAATTAGTAGATTTTTTTCGGGGATTTTGGCTGTTTATTTATAAATTTTGCGTAATATTAACTATAATATCTCAAATTTATCGTATTTCTTTTTAAAGTCAAGCCACTCTGTTTTGCAGGTTTTTACATGCGCTCCCCGTGGACCCGATTTGGCTTTTTCAATCAATCCTTCAAGAAATTCAAATCTTCCTTCAGCGATAATTTCCACATCACCGTTAAAGAGGTTCTTTGCGTAACCGGTAAGCTCAAGATCACCGGCGATACGTGCAATGAAATATCTGTATCCAACACCCTGGACACGGCCGGTTACTATGATTTTGACAGAAGAAAGTTTGATTTGATCCATAAAATTGCTGCAAATATCTATTTTTTGAAATGATTTATTTTAATAATTGAAGTCATATTTTCAGATTGCAAAATTTCAACAGAAGAATGTTTTCTATTGCTTTGATCTGAAATATTCATATGTTTCTGAAAATAATATTCCTGCAACCATAATGCCGCCGCCTAAGAACTGCCATGGAGAAAAATGCTCATGAATTGTAAGGACTGAAAGTATAACAGCTGCAGGCTGTTCCCATGTATATATAATACTTGCACGTATTGGGGTAGTTTCCTTCTGGAAGCGGTTAAGCAGAACAGTTGTGACAAATGTTGCCATAACTCCCATATA
>JAPUEV010000420.1 GCA_027492415.1 Ignavibacteria bacterium | reverse complement strand
ACGTAATAGTGGTAAGCCTTTATCGGGTTTTACCCATTAGCGGGAGTAATTCAGTGGTAGAATGCCACCTTCCCAAGGTGGACGTCGCGAGTTCGAGTCTCGTCTCCCGCTCTGATATTTCATTCACACTTAAGATAAATTATGCTCAATGTAAAGATCTTTTCCTTCAGCTATAAAAAAAGCGGGATCCCTGAAGATAACTCATCAAATGGCGGCGGTTTTGTTTTTGACTGCCGGTTCATATATAACCCCGGCAGAGAAGAATCATTTAAAATATTGACAGGCAAAGATAACGCAGTAATTGAATTTCTTGATAAGAATGAAATTATGCAGAAGTTCATTAAAAACGTTTTTGAAATTGCTTCAGATGCAGTAGATAATTACCTGCATAGAGATTTCACTAATATTATGTTCAGCTTTGGATGCACAGGCGGCCAGCACCGCTCGGTTTACTCAGCTGAAAAGCTTTACATCCTGTTAAAGGAAAAATACGGGAATAAGATCAATATTACTGTTACTCATAATGAATTCCCTGCGCTGAATAACTGATATATATTAAAATTTAAAGCTTAGGAAAAATTAAATTCAAGATTGGATAATTCAAATTCCAGCCTTCAGAAACTAGAAAAACGCACCTTTACTCTTCACTTAATATCACAGGTTTTTAACGGGATAGCTATAGGCATTATTCTGCTCCAGGATGTCATTTTAAAAAAGACACTTGGCGGCAGTGATTTCCAGGTTATGATACTTTCACTGCTTGTAAGCTCTGCGTTCCTTGTCTCTATTTACGGCAGTGAGCTTGTTAACAGGTCCAGGAGCCGCTCTAAAACAATATTGATTATCGGCATAACAGCTAAATTATTCCTGATAATCCTCCCGTTATTTAATAACCCGGTTTACTACATTCTTTGCATTGCAGCCTGCGCCTATCTTGATTCACTGCTCCTGCCGATATGGAATATAGTTTTTAAACATAATTATACCGAGGTAAACCGCAGCAAGCTTTATTCCTATGCCTCATCACTGCAAACATTCTTTGTTGTAATTATCACTACAATTACAGGCTACTTTCTTGATATTAACGGGAATATTTATAAAATTATTTTCCCGGTAGCGGGAATATTTGGTATACTTGTATACTGGAGCCTTGCCAAAATGATAAACCTTAGTATGGATGATTACAAGGGCAGGGATAAAATCAGGAAATTTAAAACTCATTACAACTTACGCCTTATAAAAGATATTGCCGTTCTGCCATTACAGAATACTTTAAGGATATTTAAAGAGAACAAAGCATTTTTAAGATTTGAGGCTTATTTCTTTTTATACGGAATGGCTTTCATGGTTATCTCCCCTGTCATACCTGTTTTCCTTGTTGACGATCTGAAGCTTTCTTATGCACCGATATCATTTGCAAAAGGCCTGGTATTCCATACTGCCCTGATTATATTTACACCGCTTATGGGCAGGCATCACGGCACAGGTAATCCCACAAAATTCTGCGCGTATGTGTTCAGTATACTGGCACTCTTCCCGTTGATATTGGTATCTGCAAAATATTTTGCCCTTACAGGATTAATTACAGATATTGATATAACGGTTTATATTTCATTTTTTATTTTCGGGTTTGCAATGAGCGGCGTTACAATAGCCTGGTCGTTAAGCTCAATTTTTTATGCGCCAAAAAATGAGGTCTCAAATTACCAGGCAGTGCATATAACATTAACGGGAGTGCGTGGAGTTTTCAGTCCAGCCCTTGGTTATGCAGTAATGAAGATATTCGAAATTGAATATTCATTCTATTTATCAGCATTATTGTTTCTGACCGGCGGAATTATGATGTGGCGGGAAAGTAAAAAATTCTCAAATAACTGACTTGAAGATATTGAAAAAAGCTGTAATTTTGTATTACTTTACCAAAAGTAAAGGGCGGTTAGCTCAGCTGGTTCAGAGCGCTTGCCTTACAAGCAAGATGTCGGGGGTTCGAATCCCTCACTGCCCACAAGCCTAAATAGCAATATTTAGGCTTTTTTTATACCCAACAAGTTGTCGGGACCCGTTCAAACCCTCAACCCCACAGATAAGATGCTAATTTTAGCGTCTTTTTTGTTTTATACCCAAAAAGTTTCCGGGACCGTTCAAACCCTCAACCCCACAGAAAAAGCTCAAATCGAAAGATTTGGGCTTTTTTGTTTAATATAAAACAAGTTGTCGGGACCCGTTTCCTATTGATGTTAATGAAAACACCAACAACGGATAATTTTTTTGATTAATTAAATTTTACGGGTACCGTTTCCCGTAGGAACTCCTTGGTATCAATCATTCAACACTAAATATCATATGCTATTTCAACAAAATCATTTTTTTTGTATCAACTGCTGTATTATCAGCTATAAGTCTGTAAAAATAAATACCTGATGAAAATTTGGAAGCATCAAAATCCACATAATAAACACCCGCATTCTGAATTTTATTTACTAGACTTTTTATTCTTCTGCCTGTAACATCAAATATTTCAATTTTGATAAATGAGTTATTTCTGCCGGCCTCATATTTGATCTTTGTTACAGGGTTAAACGGATTGGGATAATTTTGATATAAAGTGAATCTTTCGGGCAATAATTCATTTTGATTACCTGTACCTGTTACCGCAGTATTTGTTATGAATATTTTACCGTTACTTCCAACAGCCCATCCTGTATTTTTATCAACATAAAATATATCATTGATCCTTACATGTATTGAATCAGTATTCCAGGCAGTTCCCCCGTTTGTTGTTAAAAGCAGATCGTTGCTTAAAAGCATCAACCAAACTGAATCCCTGTTTAACGGGTATATATTCCACGATAAACCGGGTCTTACAATACTCCAGTTATTACCTGAATTTATAGATTTCCTTGTTCCGTACAACCCGGCAATATACCCTGTATTTTCATCATAAAATTGTATTGATTCATACATAGGCTGAACCTGGCTTATCTGATTTGAAAGCAGGGTCCAGTTTACGCCTCCGTTAGTAGTCTTGTAAATTCTGTTGTATATCTCATCATTGAAATTTGGCGGCGGTAAGTATTGTGCGCCAACTGACCAGCCTGTATATTCATTTATGAAGCAGAAGTTATATGCACCACTGGCAGGTGATACAGTATTCGACCAGCTTGAACCGTTATCTGTGGATTTATATAACTGGTCCGAAGTGGGCAATAAAATTGTTTCTCCAAAGATAAAAATATTTCTTGAATAGCTCCCGGTATTCAGTACTGAAGTCCAGTTCAGACCCCCGTTTAAAGACCTGTATAAAATTGAAGTTCCATATACATAAACTATATTCTCATCCTTAAATTTTACAGCATAGTAACCGCTTGGGATACCTGTATTAATAGCTGTCCAGTTATTACCGCTGTTGCTTGTTCTTAGCAGTATACCCGGTCCGATAGCAATACCCGTGCTGGAATTTGCAAAGTGAACTTTATCTAATTGTGTAGCGGTACCTGAGGTTTGCGGAACCCAGTATGCAGATTGGCTGAGTATGAATTGAGGAAAGCCAGTAAATGTTATTATAACGGATATGAGAATTAAAAGAAATTTCATGGATAATTTCCTCTCATTTTACTTATACAAAAATAATACATAATTTAACGGAATGCTATTTTAAATATTCTGAATAAATTAAATGCACGTTAAAGCCTTGAAAATTACGTAAAATTGGTTAATTTTGTATATATGTAAAGCCACTAAAGTTAATTTTACTCATAATTTAAGGAATTAAGTGAAGAATAGTAAGATCTTGTTACTGGTTTCAATAGCAGTGATATTTGGAATTAACTTAATTTCAGGCTCTATAAACTCTTATTACTACCAGATCATTATTTATTGCGGTATCAATATTGTTCTTGCCACAAGCCTCAACTTAATCAATGGCTATACAGGTCAGTTCTCATTAGGTCATGCAGGCTTCATGGCAATCGGCGCATATGTTTCGGCAGCTCTCAGCACATATTTTGCTCCAGCCCTGCTTTCAATATTAGGTGATGGCATTTTCGGAAGGTCTGCCTGGTTCATATTTGTACTTCTCTCAGGCGGTTTTGGTGCGGCAATTGCAGGTATAATTGTAGGTGTTCCTTCTCTTAGGCTAAAAGGTGATTACCTTGCTATAACAACCCTTGGCTTCAGCGAGATCATACGTGTTACTATACAAAATCTAAGTACAATCGGCGCTTCACAGGGATTCCGCGGTGTTTATGTTTATGATAACGGTGTAAGGAGCCTTGAAATGGTTCCTGAGCTTAGCAATTTAACTTATAAATTTTATGATATCCCGAAGTATACTGACTTCTTCTGGGCTTTCCTTGTTGTAGCTTTGATAATTTTCGGTATCACTAACCTGATGAAGTCTACCTACGGCAGGGGCTTTATTGCTGTAAAGGATGATGAGATAGCCGCTGAAGCAATGGGTATCAATACAACAAAATTTAAAGTCACAGCATTTGTTATCGGCGCATTTTTTGCTGGGGTTGCCGGTGGCTTGTATGCGCACTTCCTGCAGTAC
>JAPUEV010000419.1 GCA_027492415.1 Ignavibacteria bacterium | reverse complement strand
TCAGTATTTCCAAACCTGAAAGATAAATTAAGCCCGAAATTCCTTGAGCTCCAGTCGTTTCTGATGGTTGACTTGTAACTGGCTGCGTTTATATCCTGCCCCCATTGTGAGGTATCAAACAGGTCGCTTATTCTTAAGCTTAATGTCAGCTTGTCATTCATTAATGTTTTGCTTAATGATACATCAAAGCTTGAATTCGCAATATCATTACCCTGTACGTTAATTTTTTTACCTGTGTAATTATAGAAGAACTCAAGATTGAAATATTTAAGCGTAAAGCTTGCCCTTACATTTCCTTTCCATGAAAAGCCGTCTTCACCTGCATATGCAGTAAGGCTTGGATCTGAATCAAACTTGGTATTATAAAAGCTGAATGTTGCATTGAGATTAACCCAGCTTAAAGCCCTCGAGCTTAACAAAAGATCCATTCCATAAGCCTTTGAACCGGCAGCATTCCTGTATGTTGTAAGAGAAACATTGCTATCAACCAAATAGCTGTAATTTGATATAACATCATGGTTTTGCCTGAAAAAAGCCAATGGCGTTACAGTAATGACCGGAGTATACAGCATTAAGCTAAGTTCGTATGAATCGGTATACTCGGGTTTAAGCTCAGGGTTACCTTTATAAATAAATTTTGGATTATATTTATTTACAAAAGGATTTAATCGCCATATATTTGGCCGCGTGATCCTGCGGCTGTAGCTTAACTGTACCTGGTGTCCGCTTCCGATCTTTTGTGAAAGGTTTATTGTAGGGAATATATCAAAATAATCCTGTTTAAATATATCTGATGTTGTGACAAGCTCACCCTTAGTATTGGTTTTCTCAAACCGCAGCCCGAACTTATAGCTGAAGTTTTTAACTGAGCTTGAAAACATTATATAAGCTGCATTGATATATTCATTAAGCTTGAACCTGTTCGAGATACTTTCATTAACAAGGTAACTGTTAGTTGAGTAATTTAGCGTATCAGAATCGAAGTTATTATCATTCTGCCTGTAAGTACCTTTAAACCCTGCTTCAATTTTTGAAACTTTTGATACAGGATGTACATAATCAAGCTGTGCATTAAGGTTATAGGACTTATTTTTAGTAGTATCCCTTTGATCCAGCGGGAAAGACGATGTTGGTATGCTCAATGAATCGTAATCCTTTTTTAAGAACGCAAATTCATTATCATTCCTGTTGCGGCTTAAAGTCAGGTCACCTGAGATCTCTTTGCCTTCTGTGCCAAGCTTATTATTGAAATACAGGCTGCCTGTCAGGTTCTGCCACAAACCGTTCCTGTCATTATCCTGGGTAAAATATGAGCTTAATGTATTTGATGAGTTATATGTATTACTTGTTGAAAATTCATTATTGAACCACTCACCTGTTGCCAGGCTTAATTCCAGCCCGATCGTTTTACCGCTTGCAATCTCGTATTCCACTCCACCCTGTCCCCATACCCAGTATCCATGGTTCCTGCCGGAACCATTTGCCTGTAAGGAATACACAGGAGAGAAATAATTGGTTACACCAGAAGATGAAAATTTATTTTGCCATGAACCTGAATAAATATTACTGAAGTATGTCCATGGTGTTTTTTTCAGATTAAGATCAAGTCCACCCCAGCCGGCAAGCTTATCAGTATAATTACTTCCTGCATTCAGGCTTCCGGTAAAACCTACTTTATTGGATTTTTTCATAACAATATTAATAAGCCCGGTTACACCTTCTGATTCATACTTAGCCGGCGGATTTGTAATAAGCTCAACCCTTTCAATTGCATCTGCAGGTATCTGTTTTAAGCTTACAAACCTTGAAGGTTTATCGTCTATAAGTATTTTAACATTCTGGCTACCTCTTAGGCTCACGTTATCATTTATATCAACATCTACCATTGGTACTTTTTTCAGAACATCAATCGCTGTGCCGCCTTTGGTAAGATCAGATTCCTGCACATTAAATATCTTTTTATCAGCGCTGAACTGTATTAAGCCTTTGCTGTCTTCAACTAATATCTCATCAGTTGATACATTTTGCTTTTTCAGATGAATGGTATCAAGATTAACTGTACTGCCTTCTGTTAAACTGATATTTTCAATTGTTAAATTTGAATATTCAATAAAACCAATTTCAAGCCTGTATTTACCGGCGTTTAAATTATCTATACTGAAAATACCATTCGTATCACACTTCAAGCCTTTAATAAGTGTACTGTCATTTTGTGCAAACAATTTTACATCAGCTTCAAGCGGCATTTTATTGTTATCACTTACTTTACCTTTAATTATCCCCTGTTGAGAATAAGTAAAGCTAAAACATGTAATTAAGAGAGCGAAAATTTTGGTAAGCCGGAATTTCATATATAAATTTGATTATTGGGTTTTCTATTAGTATAAAAAAACGGAATTATATTACAATTAGATGTTTTAAGGGCTCAATTGGTTGCATCAGTATGCCTTTTAATAATGGAAATTTTTCAGATCAATTGTTCAAGCTGTGCTTCTGTTTCTACAAGTACTTCCCTGGCTTTCGAACCATCAAACGGACCCACAACATTGGCATTTTCCAGCTCATCAACAATTCTTGCTGCGCGTGCATAGCCAATTTTCAGCTTTCTTTGCAGCAGAGATACTGAACCCTGCTGGTACCTAACAATGATCCTTGCTGCTTCTTCAAATAAATCATCCCTGTCATATGTTTCGTCGTAGGCTTTTTTCTTCTTCTGGTTTATTGAAGGTATCTCGTAGTTCCGCGAAAAACCTTTTTGCGAGCCAACAAATTCAGCGACTTTTTCAACTTCTTCACCGCTTATAAAGGGACTCTGTATCCTGATCGGTTTGCCTACACCCGGCGGAGTGTAAAGCATATCACCTTTACCAAGAAGCTGTTCAGCGCCGTTCATATCAAGTATGGTACGTGAATCAACTTTTGAATTTACAAGGAACGCTATCCTTGCCGGGAAGTTGGCTTTGATAACACCGGTGATAACATCTACACTGGGTCTTTGTGTGGCAAGGATTAAATGTATACCAACAGCTCTTGCAAGCTGGGCAAGCCTTGCAATCGGCTCCTCAACTTCTTTTGAAGCAGTAATCATCAGATCTGCAAGCTCATCAATGATGACGATAATATAAGGCATTTTACCATGCTTTATATTTTCATCATCTTTCAGTCTGCCATCCTTGAACTTTTTATTATAGTCGGCAACATTCCTAACCGTAGCATTGGCAAGCCTTTCATAGCGCTTTTCCATCTCTATTTCCAGACCCTTAAGAGCTAAAACAGCGTTTTGTGGAACAGTTATTATTCTTTCGCTGTAGTCTTTTGAAAATGACAGGTAATGATTCTTTAATTTTTCATAGAGGTTAAGCTCAATTTTTTTAGGATCAATTAAAATGAACTTAAGATCAGTTGGATGCATTTTATAAAGCAGGCTTGTAATAATAGTGTTAATTCCAACGCTTTTACCTGAGCCAGTCGATCCTGCAACAAGCAAATGCGGCATTTTAGTCAGGTCATCAATATATACATCGCCTGAAATTGTTTTACCAAGCGCTATAGGCAGAACCATATTGGATTCTGCAAACTTTTTTGAGCCAACTATGCTTCTTATCTTAACAGTTTCAGCTTTATGATTAGGTATTTCAACACCAACGGTACCTTTACCCGGAATTGGTATGATCATCCTGATACCTTTTGCCTTCATAGCCAGCGCAATATCATCCTGGAGGCTCTCGATCCTGCTTAATTTTACGTCCTCTGCGGGAACAAGCTCATACAATGTTACAACAGGTCCTGGGGTAGCTATAACTTTTTCTATCCTTACTCCAAAATTAAGCAGCTTTGCCTGAAGCAGCTTGCCATTTTCCTTCAGTTCAGCATCTGAAATTACATCAATATCTTCTTTCAGCGGTTCTTCAAGCAGGTCAAGTGAAGGCAGCTTATAATCTTCCAGTGTTTCCACAGGGAATACTATTTCATCTTCTTTAACATCATCGGGGATTATATCGCCGATCTCGGGGCGTTTGTTTGATACTTTTACAGGTGGTATAACCGCATCTAAAGGATTTTCTGTTACAATACTCTCTTCTGCCAGCGGAATTTCCTTAACCTTATCAGTTTTTATCTTAGGCTTTTCCTCTACGATCATTTCATTATCAACCGGACGGTTGATCTTGGTATCCTTTATTACATCTTCTTCCTTCAGCTCATCAGGGACTTTTCCGTTTGCTTTTTTCCTTACTATCTTTTCCCGCTCTCCCCGTATAACTTCACGTTTTGATTCAATAAGCTTTTCCTCTTCACGCTTTTCTTTCATTTCTTCCATCGAGCTCTTAAATTTATCGCGGAAGGACTCAATTAACAACTTCAGCCTGGCAATTGATTTGGCAATATCCCTGTCTACAAGCAGAAATGCAAATGCTGCCACTAACCCAAAAAGCAAAATATAACTGCCAAGCGAGCCGAGCATTAAATTAAATATTGAAGAAAAATACTCGCCGCTGTTGCCTACAAATGAATATGAAATTTTATCAGGACCAAGGGTTGATCTGAACATGCCGAATAA
>JAPUEV010000418.1 GCA_027492415.1 Ignavibacteria bacterium | reverse complement strand
TCAAGCTGATCCTTTGCTCCCAAGGCTCCGTGTAATAATAATAATTGCTTCATTTAATTCTTTTAATAAAATTAAAAATCTTTTGATAAAACCTTCCCCCCTTTATTCAAAGGGGGGAGAAAAATTCTGAACATATTTTAATTGGAAATTGAAACCGGATGTACGTTTACATATTGATCTTCACGGGGGTTTACCGGAATTTTTTACTTCACCAGCTTCCCGTAGATCTCTTTGAGCTTCAGGTAATTCTTATCCCAGTCAGCTTTTTCGGCAGCAATTTTTTTATTCACGCTGCCATGCTCCGCAATTAACGCTTTATTTTCATAATACTTCTGCAAAGCATCTTTCAGCTCTTGGGTGCTGCCGCGCTTTACCATCAACCCGTTCTTATTATTTACCCACTCTTTAATAGCAGGTACATCAGTTACTATAAGGCCAAGTCCGCATGCCATTGCTTCAAGCAGTGAAAGTGAGGTACCGTCACTGAGCGAAGGCGAAACATACACATCAGCCGCATTAAGGAATAACGGAAGCTCTTTGTTTGGCACCCTGCCTATAACCTGAATTTTATCATCAAGCCCGTGCTGCGTAATATATTTCAATGCGTCAATCTTACCGGAACCGTCAGAAAGCATTATCATCATTACGTCATCCTTGCCTTCTGCAAATTTCCTGTATGCTTCAAGCAGGCTTGTTACACCGTATACAGGCTCAAAGTACCGGTTGAAAATCACAAGGAACTTACCCTGCTCAAGCTTTAGCTCTTCCCTGGCTGAGGCTTTATCCGAAATTTTAAACTGATCAAGATCGATACCCCAGGGGAAAACCGTAATCTTTTCGCCCGGCAAGCCGTAATCATCCATAATCTTCTTCTTAACAAACTCAGCATCACACTGTACATGGTCACAGGTACTCATAACTTTGCTTACAAGCTTTCTACGCAAAAAGCTCTTATCCGGCTCTGTAAGTATATCAGATCCCCACGGCATTGAAAGGTGAGGATGAAAGCCTGAATTCGCTGCAAGTATTCCTGCCTGCCACACATACCCGGAGTGGATTATATCCGGTTTGAACTCATCAAGCACTTTTTTAAAATGCCCGCGCTCACTGATTATGGGCATTGAGCGGAATGCCGGTTTTTTGGATATAATCTGAAGATGTTCAAGCTTATCAATTTCCTCTATGATCTCTCCCGTAGCGTAATGAAGGAACAATACCTCGTAGTCATTTACAAGTTTTTTTAAGAACCTGTAATCGTGTATCCCGCCATTTGAGCTTACGTATAATACCTTCATATAATTTTTGATGCTGTTGATTTTACCTCAGGGTTATAAATAAGGAAAAAATAAATTTTTTAAAACTTTCGTCTCACGTTTCACATTTCACGTTTGACATTTCACGTTTCGCATTTCACGTTTGACATTTCACGTTTCGCATTTCACGTTTCGCATTTCACATTTGACATCTCACGTTTCACTTATTTTCAAACAGCCTGTCAACCGGCTTTAAGAATGAATTTTCAAACGAGCTTAAGAACAGCAGCGTAAGTATCAGCACAAAAGGAATGATAGTTACATAATTCCTTATTTCTTCTATGCTGAAATTTATGAGCACTGATATAACGTATGGTATTATTACAAGGTTTATATAAAGCAGCGGTCCGCGGTAACGCTTCCATGCCCCGGATATGAGGAATATTATAATAAAAATATGAAGTCCCCCGAAATTGAAAAGTATATCACGCATTATAATATGCAAAGGCAGTGTGTGCAGCAGGCTCAGGTTCCTTGGCAGGTTAAAAATAATAAAATACCCAGCCGTACTGGGAAAGTACATATCCATAAGCTTATATGTTCCGGAATACAGAATTCCCATCAAAACAGCGTAAATAATTGTTTTGGCTTTAAAGAGCTTTTTATAATTGTAGAGCAAAAACGCGATTGCCAGGTATCCAACCGATGGATGGTTAAGCACGCCCAGGAAAAATACCACAAGCAGCCAGTTATATTTTTCGGCAACTATACAGTAAAAGCCAAGTATGATTATCAGCAGTATGCTGAAATCCATATAAAAGAACTGTCCGTTCATGATTACAAGGTTCCATATCATAGGGTAAATTATTATTGAAGCAAGCCAGCAGTTCATAGCCTTGCCTTTAAAATATTTTCCAAGCAGCAGGTAGAACGAGAACAGTATCATGTAACACAGCAGTATCGTTATCAGGAAGAACAGCGCTTTATCAGGTATCGGCTTAACAAGCGAGATCAGCCAGTGGAAGGCTTTGAAGATCATTGGTATAAGTATCCTGAACTGGACCGGCTTCAGTGCTTCACCGTTCAGCACAGCATAAATGCCGCCGCTTGATGCCGGTGAAAAAAAATCTGCCCTGGTTATGAACTTATGATAATATACATAGCATAGGGTTAAGGATATCATGAAATAATATATATGTATCAGGATCGAAGGGTAGTCATCGTTCGGATATTTCTTATTGAGATATTTTATCAAATTTCAGTCCGGTGGTTAATCCTGTAATATTTATTATTTCCTGCCAACAACATAATGCTGCGCGCCTAATGGCAGCCACCCCAATCCTGTTTCAATGCTTCTGAAAAATTTTGCTTTGAAAGGAAAGAAGACTATATATGAATCATCGCTTAATTTCAGTCCCGCGCCTTTGAACAGGCTTTTAATTTTCCCGTGGTTAAGCAGAACTGCGTCGCGGTCAAACTCGCATCTTGCAACTGCAAGCCTTGTGAGCGGGTTCATTGGATTATGTTCAAATACCGCAGCTAATCCTCCCGGCTTTAATACCCTGTGCATTTCCCGCGCAAAATTTTCCCACATCCCGGGCGGCACATGATGCATTACGTTTATTGCAAAACAAAGATCGAATGTGTTATCTTCAAATGGCAGCCTTGCCCCGTCATACATTTGATAGCTGACTTCCGGGTTATTCACTTTTGCTTTTTCTACCACGCCTTCCTCAACATCCACGCCGTACAGATCCTTTATCTGTGATTTAAGGTAACGGTCAACAAGCCCTACGCCGCTGCCAATATCAAGCACCTTTATTTTATCCAGCTGACCGAAATTCTTTTCAGCCAGCTTTAGCAAAAGCTCAGCTTTTATTTCGATAAAGAAATCAACATCCTGCCCGATAAAGCCAATTGAGTCATCTATCTCAGTCCGGTAAGTTTCAACGTAATCATCAAAGCTTACCTGCTTTTCTTCAGCGGATATATTTTTATTTTCTGTACTGTTCTCTTTTTTTTCTTCTGTTTGCTGCAAAAAATTTACTCCACGTGGCTGGTTTTATTGAATCCAAGCCTGTTAAATGTACTTAAATATATTAAAAATAAAGTAGTTATCATAGGAATAAGTTCCGTATAAACCCTTATTTCCGTGATGTATGTGATATAAATGCCGAATAAATAATATGGCACAATTGCAAGATTTACATATACCAGCCTTTTATCGGGAATCTTTCGCCATGCGCCCGTTACAAAAAGCAGGATAACAAAGATATACAGTCCCCCGAAATTCAAAGCCAGGTTCCTGAACAAAGTTCTGTTTGAAAATAATTCATTTACTATCCTGATATTTTCATAATAGCCCACTTCAAACGGGTCACCGGGATTATTACGGAATACATAATTAAGATACAGCTTTGCGCCTATGAATATTACGCTTAACACCGCAGTGTTCAGAATAATTTTCTTTGTGAAAATTATTTTATAATTATAAAGCATGTATGAAAAGATCAGGTAACCGATCGTCTCTTTGTTGATCACTCCCAGTATAAATATTACAAGCAGCCCTGTAAAATTTTCGCGGATGATAAAATACAGCCCCCATACAGTTAACAATATTGCAGTAAAATCATAGTACTGAAATGAACCGTTAAGCAGTACATAGTTAAATAACATTGCATATAATATAACGGGAGCTATCCAAAGCATAAGCCGTTTATTGCGGAAGTACCTGCACAGCAATTTATAAAATATAACCTGCACAAGGAAAACAATTGCTGTGTTATACGCGCTGTAAAGATACTTGCCGTAAAGCATGGCAACCGGTTTAAAAAAGCCAAATATTACAGGCATCAGCAGGCGGAACTGGTATGGCTTTGATGTTTCAAATGTTCCGACAGCGTTCATGCTGTTTGGGGCGTTCCAGTCATACGGCGCAACTATCTTTTTGTGATACAGGTAACATAATACCAGCGAGAGCCCCAGGTACAGGAAAAGAAATCCTGCCGGAATCTTATTCAGCTCTCCCCTGTGATATCCTGTCATATCAATATTGGCAGGTCCGTATCCGTAATATTCATCTATACTTCTAAGATCCATCTTCCCGAAATACGATTTCAAATATTTTTGTCATGCTGAACTTTTTTCAGAATCTGATCTTTTTGCTGCAAAAAACAAGCGCCCGATGAATGCAAAAACAAGCTGCGGTTTCGGGTTTTCAGCACTGATTTCTCTCAGTTCACCCATCAGATGACTTAAAGTCATCCGATGAGTATATTGGTGCGTATATTGCTGCTTTACGGATTATAAT
>JAPUEV010000417.1:3003-4579 GCA_027492415.1 Ignavibacteria bacterium | reverse complement strand
GGTTGAAATAACTCCTGAAATGGTTTTGAGTAAGGTAAATAAACATAATTAGAATATTTTACTATCAGTCCCGCAAACGGGATTTCTAGTAAAATATCTGACGCTATTTTACTAACAGCATCTTTTTTGTTTCCTTAAAATCCTTTGCTTCCATCTGGTAGAAATACACACCGCTTGGCAGATCTTTGCCGTCAAAATCCAATTCATACTCGCCGTTTTTATAATCCTTATCAGCCAGTACTGCAACTTCGCTGCCATCAACCCCGAATACTTTTATAGTAACGTGTGAATATCTTTCCAGTTCAAATTTGATCTTTGTTGTTGGATTGAACGGGTTGGGGTAGTTCTGCATTAACCTGAATGATGACGGGGCTATATTACCGTTATTGATAATTCCGATTGCCGGATTAAGCCTGTAAAGTATTATCTGACCTTCAACATTCCAGTTCGGTTCAGTGTGCCCGTTATAGTTATAGTTGCAGTCAGCGCATGTTTGCCCTGAAATACAGTTTGGATTATTAGGTCTGCAGAAATTTACATAAGGCTCAATATCGTAATTTACCGTACTGTTTGAGCCCGGTGTAACGCTTGATGTTATATCAAGATCCCATGGTATGACACTGGCACCCGGACACCACCCTGCCCTGGAATATTGCCATGTACCGCCCTGCGGACTGCATGGATTTGCACCGCAATCCATACGCCATAAATTATGGGTTAAAGTATCATTATTAACTATCAGCTGGTGATACTTCACGGAAAACTCAGCGGCATTGCTGGTATTACCCTGCCCGTGACCGGTTGTGATCATTCTTCCTTTTACTTTTACGGTCTGCGGATCAATTGCAATATTCATAGGCTGCAAATGGCTTTCCTGCGGGTTTGCTGTATCGCCATACACAATGTAGTGATCCTGCCAGAGGTTTATAACTTTGAACGGCTTGTAATAAGGCTCACCTTCAATGAAAGCAAAGTTAATTGTTGAGTACCATCCGCGTGTGCCGTTTATCCAGCTTTCAATATAATTGCCGAGTATTTGTGTATCATGCAAAAGCGGCATGTAATCAGTTACATCTATCCAGAATGTACAAGTACCCGGATATCCTCCGCCTACTATATTGTATGGCGTAACGATCCTTCCTATTTCGTATCCGGTACCGGTTGCGGTATCGGTATATAATTTTACCCAGCCAAGCCTATCCCACGGGTCGCAGCCTGCCGGCGGACAGCCAATGGTATATTTCATTAATATTTTTTCATAGTGATGTGTTGTATCAGGGAAAGTGACCGTTGCATAATTTACAGTAGCCCAGTTATGGAAATCGTTTGTGTATGCGTTTACCCAGGTTGTATCCCCGGGAGCTGCTATTGACGTTAACCTGCTTATAAAAATTAAAAATAAAATAACAGTAAATTTTTTCATTTGAGAGATTAATTAGTTTCAATTTTACCAATATACTTATATAAGATAATATAAAATATAATTTTATTAATCTGAATAAATTTACAGACAGTTATGTCTATATAAAGAATTATGTTAGTGAGAAATTCATCATTAAATATAGATTTTAGACAA
>JAPUEV010000417.1:0-2993 GCA_027492415.1 Ignavibacteria bacterium | reverse complement strand
GTAATGTTCTAAAGGAGGATTTAGAAGTAATGAATTTATATCTAAATCCTCTTTAATTTTATTGTTGAAGGCTCTTCCTTTATATCCTGAATTCTCTAAATTGTTATTATCTTTAATGTTTAAACATATTAAATTATATTTGTTGATATGAAAAAAGTGCTATTAAACGGTGAAAATCTGACGATTTCACAGGCTAAGGATGTTGTTGATAAAAACCTTAAAATAGGGATATCAAAAAGCTCTGTTTCGAAGATAAAAAGCTCCAGGGCTGTCATTGAAAAATGGATCAAAAATGATGAGGTAATCTACGGAGTTACAACGGGGTTTGGTGAATTCAAAGACGTAAAGATACCGCAAAAAGATATAGAAAAGCTGCAGCATAATTTAATTATATCTCACTCCGCCGGTGTTGGCGAGCCGCTGCCGAAAAATATTGTAAGGCTGATGCTGCTCTTAAGGATAAACTCACTGGTTAAAGGTTACAGCGGCGTTAGATTAGAGCTTGTTGAACAGCTGATCAAAATATTCAATTCAGGAATAACGGCTTTCATCCCGTCACAGGGTTCCGTCGGTTCTTCCGGTGATCTTGCTCCGCTTTCACACTTAGCCGGAGTGTTAATAGGTGAAGGACATGCATATTACGGCAGCGAAGTTCTGCCGGCAAAAACCGTGCTTGCAAAACACAGACTGAAACCGTTTAAGCTGAGCGCAAAAGAAGGCCTGGCTTTAATTAATGGTACACAGATGATGTCTGCATTTGCAGTGGAAATTCTTGGCAGGGCTCAGCGGCTTTCAAAGCTTGCAGATATATCCGGTGCATTAAGTATTGAAGCAATGAAAGGCACAGATACTGCCTTCAGTGATAACCTGCAAAGGGTAAGACCGCATAAAGGCCAGATAAACACTGCTTCAAATCTTAGAAAGCTGCTGAGAAGCAGCGAGATTAGAAAATCACATATTGATTGCGGAAAAGTTCAGGACGCATATTCACTAAGATGTATGCCGCAGGTACACGGAGCGGTTAAGGATACAATTGAATATGTGAAAAGTGTCATAGAAACAGAAATCAATTCTGCTACAGATAACCCTTTAATATTTGCCAAAACAAACGAACACATTGAAGGCGGTAATTTTCACGGGGAGCCCGTTGCGCTGGTAATGGATTTTCTGAAAATCGCACTGAGCGAGCTTGGCAACATCAGCGAGCGCAGAACTGCAAGATTGGTTGACGGGTCACTTAGCGGCCTGCCCAGATTTTTGACTTCTAAAGGCGGGCTCAATTCCGGCCTGATGATAGCTCAATATACAGCGGCATCACTTGTATCAGAAAACAAAGTACTATCCCACCCTGCTTCAGTTGATTCAATACCCACAAGCGCAAACCAGGAAGATCATAATTCACTTGGCTCAATAGCCGCAAGAAAATGCTTTGAGGTTTTGGTTAACTGTGAAAAAATACTGGCAATAGAAATACTCTGCTCCTGTCAGGGCATTGATTTTTTAAAACCGTTAAAATGCGGTAAAGGTACAGGTGCTGCTTATAATTCAATTCGCAGATCAGTAAAGCATATAGATGAAGACGTTGTAATGAATGAAATGATAGAATCCGTCTGTGATGTTACCTATAGTGAAGGTTTTGTACAGAATGTAGAGAAATATTCAGGAAGCCTTAGTTGAAAAAGTCCGTATTAAAAAAGAAACGGCTTGACTTTAAAATGCTTTACGGCGAAGCAAAATATTATGCTCTTGGTTTTTACCGCAAGTTTGATGAAGACCATGTATGGATAATGTCAGCGAGCATAGCTTTTAATATTATAATTTGTATTATACCCATAACACTTATTTTATTTTCAATACTGGGTATTTATCTTCAGAAAGACGGAGCACTGGCATACCTGAACCAGTCACTGAACAATGTTGTCGGTATCACTCCTGAGCTAAAGGATAAGATATCAGCTCTGGTAGCAGGAGCAATTAATGAGCTTTCAAACAATTCAATACTTACGGCAATAATAGGTTCAATAGGTATTTTATGGACATCCAGCGGCCTATTCAGCACTTTAAGGGATGTATTGAACAGGATATATAAGACAAGGAGCGATACATTTTATTTATGGGTAAAACTTCGTGATATTGGCATGGTTTTCCTTATCCTGACGGTATTTGTATTGTCATTTTCAACCACTTTTATACTTTCAATATTCGAAGCTATCGATAAATCCTTTTTCGGGGATGTACTGCTGCAGCTTGGGTTTGTAAGCAGCCTGCTTACCCATTTTATTGGACTTATATTTACATTTATAATGTTCTATTTAATATTTAAACTTGTACCGCAGGGGTATGTCAGCCAGAAGGTAGCTCTTATTTCAAGCATAACCGCTGCCGTTCTTTATGAAGCATTGAAATATTTATTCATTTTTTACCTTGTTTCATTTGCAAATTACCAGAGAGTATACGGAACTTATGCAGCAATTGTAGCTGTAATTTTCTGGCTGTATTATTCGTCATTAACATTTGTTATTGGAGCTGAAACAGGCCAGTTATATAAGGAAAAGAAACTGATTAGCGAATCATGATGCTGGAGATATTTAATATCTGAAACAAAAAAATATTAAACTTTAAAATTTTTATTGGAACAACGAAAACTATATAAGACACTTGAAAATGCATTTAAGCATTTTCCTGATTTTGACAGCGATAAGCTTCTGCTTAGCTATGTGCTGAAAGAAGTTATCAATCACGAGAACATAGAGATAACCGGCGGCAGGCTGTGGGAGCTGAACGACGCGCGCAACGCTTACATTATGGTGGAGCAGCACGGTGAAATTGAAAAGATAAGAAAAGGCTACGCGCTTAAGTTGACAGATTACCCGGTATTTTATGAGGTAGGCAAAAACCGTTCAATACTTGCCAAAGAAACCGACCAGTACTTAAGCAATCTTGGTATACATTTATTTTCGGCAACCGGTATCGGAGAAAAATTCAGGGTAAAA
>JAPUEV010000416.1 GCA_027492415.1 Ignavibacteria bacterium | reverse complement strand
TTATCACTTTTGTTATCTTTTCTGCCTGGTCTTTCTTAAGCAAAGGCAGAACCTGTTTCCTGGAAAAGAATGATGCAACACCATAGAAATCTTCGCGGGTAATATTTTCGTAGGGATGTTTATGGCACTGCGCGCACTGTATCTGCCTGCCGGTGAATATTTTCATAACGCTGCCTGCTGCATCTTCGGGGGTTTCAAACCTGCCTAAAAAAAGCGCATACGGATTTGAGGTAACAAAACCTTCTGCGCTGATAAGCTTTGAAGCAAATTCAGTATAAGGCCGGTTCCCGTTAAAATTATCCGCAAACTCTTTTCTTACCAGGCTGTAGGTCGGAGCCTGTATCTTTCTCTTGGCATCATTGGAAAACAAGATCTGCATCCAGGTATCAGCCATATACCCGCCGTATTCTTCTGAGGCAAGAAGCTCATCAATTTTAGCCGCTCTTTTATTCTTTGAGCTGTTATCCATGAAGCTTTTTACCTCTTCAGCGTTCGGAATTCTGCCCGTAAGATCGAGGTAAAGCCTTCTCAAAAATTCAGCGTCACTGGTTCTTTCAGAAGGTTTCAGCCCGTTCTCATTCCATTTTGCCTTCAGCATCTTATCAATATCACCGCTTGTGAGCTTAGAGCCGTTTGCGCCTGCTGTAGCAATAAGAAGCAATGTTATAAAAATGATAAAAAGCAGGTAAACAGAGATAATTAGCTTTGTATTACTTTGAGTTTTGGAAATTATCATTTTACATCAATTTATAAATAGTTTATGTAATATAACCGGGTATTTGGTTATTTGACATAAATAAGCGTAAAAAGTTTAATGAATGTTGGCTCTTTTATTAATAATATAAAGGTATGGTTTTTTCAGTAATTTACTTTCCAGCCATGCATCCAGGTCAATAACCTGAAGCATTCCGGGCTCTTCCTTCCCTGCAATTTTTAATTTCTTCCTTGTCTCCAAAAACAGTTCGCTTATCTCTTTATCACTGTTTGCTGATTGTGTTTCTTTCAGGAAGTCGAATAACAGCTGCTCGAAAGTATTAAGCTTCTTCAGCTTTTTAAGGTAGCGGTAAGTTGATCTTATGTAATACTCTATCGAGCCCATATTGCCAAGCTCGTAGTGAACTATAAGGTTCATTATCCTGCATGATACCTGTATATCCTCACGCAATATGAAAGCATTTGAGTTGAATATCCTGTTAATATGATGAAGCGAATCAGTGTACATAGAAAGTGAAAAGTAAACCGCAGCTGAAAGGAAATCAGTAACAATTATTTCATCCCTGTAAGCAGGTCCGGTAATAGATGCGGTAATTTTGCCAAGCTCTCTAACTATTTCTAAATTATCACGCTCCTTACCCAGCGATGAATTAATATTTAATTTACCTGTTAAGGTCCTTATCATCATGAAATCCTTTACCTTTTGGGGTGAATATTTCATCAGCTCTTTCTGCTCACTCAATAGGTGATCATAAAATCTTTCTGATTCATCTCTTTTGCCAAGCGAATAAGAAGCTGTCATTAATTCCTGGAGTAAAAGCAGGTACTCGTAAACAACAATGTTCTTGCTCCCTGGGGCAGAATTAATCAGCTCAAGCCCCCGGGTGCCGTACTCATAAGCTTCAGTGTAATTCCTGCAAAGATTATTAATAAAGCAGTGCATTAGCAGGAATATAGCTTTTGACTGGAAAAATTTTGCATTATTAAAATCTTTTAAGTATTTGCTGCCCAGGATCTTCTCAAACGTTTTAAACCTTTCAGTACCCGCAGAAAAACCTTTTGCGGTTGCAGTTATTACCATCCTGTCATATAGCCTTCTATATTCATAAATATTTTTAAGCCTCTCCAGCAATAACTCTTCCTCATCGTAATTACGCATCAGCTCAACTGATACCTCGTTAAGAGAGGAGTTTATCCGAAGCGCCTGCCTTTCAACATGAACCGCATCCAGAAGCTTTGCCGGTTTATCAAACCGCTCTGCAAGCTCTTTTGCTTTGCTTATTATTTTAAGTGACTGAGCGAAAAGCTCCTTCTTGTTCAGCAGTATTGCGTTATTTATCAGCTGACTTATCTTTATATCAATATTGTCTTCTGCGTGATAGAGGTTCAGTGATCTTAAAATATTTTTATACAGGTAATTTTTGGTTACCGGCAGCTGTTTAATGAACTTTTCATTTTTAAATCGTTCTTTAATATCTTTTTCTGTATGACCAGCATTATTGTGATTTGATTCTATTTCATTAAACAGCTTAAGAAAAATGCTGCTTTCTTTGTAATGCCTTGCTGCAAACTTCCTGAAATAAGCTTTTTCTGTGGAAGTCAATGATGAAATGAGCTGTTTTAAGTCGTTTTTTGACTTCATTGAGTTTTAATGAATTTACTGTAAAATAGCTAAATTTAACCATAAAATAAATAATTAATAAAAACTGACTTTTAAGAATAAATTAAATTTAATTTGAGTTTGCATAAGACCTTATATATCTTTGATGTAATTGAAAAAGATAAAATCATGAATAAGTCTCAATTACAAAGCTATATTAAAATATTATTAGTCATACTATTGCTTTCTTCAGCAAAAGTTTACTCAGGCACCGGATTTGATACAGCATTTGCAAGGATACTTCAGCAGAAGATAGAGAACATGAAAACTGCATACAGCCTGGTGGGTATATCAGCAGCAGCCGATGTGCCGGGGCAAGGAGTGTGGCTTGGTACCGCAGGAATTTCTCATGTGAATAATAATATGACGCCCGGTATGGTGTTTGATGTTGGCAGCGTAACCAAGAACTTTGTTGCTGCCCTAACCCTTCAGCTGGTGGAAGCTGACAGCCTGCAGTTAAACGATACTATAGGAAAGTGGTTGCCGCAATATCCCAATGTAAATAATAAGGTGACAATCAGGCAGCTTCTCAATCACACAAGCGGTTTATATAATTTTACCGATAACCAGGTCTGGGCAAATGCTGTTAATTCTGATCCCAACCGGTTCTGGACTCTTGAAGAAGTTGTGCAGGGTTATATCCTGGCGCCGTATTTTACACCGGGTAACGGCTGGCATTACTCCAATACAAATTATACACTGCTTACTATGATAATCAGGAAGATAACCAAATCAGATCTGCCTGAGCTTTTCAGAACAAGATTCTATACCCCCTTTAATATGAATGAATCATTTGTTGAGCTTACCGATACCATCACAGCGCCTTTTGCGCATAACTGGATACTCTCAGGCTCACAATTAATTGATGTTTACGGTTACCCAAGAACGGCTTTTACAAGCTCTGCATACGGCCCCGGGGGAGTAATATCCAGACCTGAGAATATGCTGAAATGGCTTAAAGCTCTTTACAGCGGGCAGGTGATATCAAACACAATGCTTGATACCATGCTAACCTTTGTGAGCGCGAATGTATCCGGCGCAAACGGGTACGGACTCGGTACTATGCGTTACAATGTTAACGGAAAAATTTGCTGGGGACACGCCGGTAATTCATTCGGACACTCAAGTGTTGCAATGTATTACCCGGTGCAGGGCATAACAATATCAGTTATGATGAATAAAGATATCAACACCGGTGCAATAGCAATTGATTTTATGAATACCGTGATTAGCTATAATCCAATAGGTATTGAACCAATATCCACAATTATACCCGGTAAGTTTTCCCTGGAGCAGAATTACCCCAACCCGTTCAACCCTGAAACAAAAATAAAGTTCTCCGTTCCCCAAAGATCGTATGTAAAATTAAGTATTTTTGATGTAACAGGGAAAACTGTTGACAAGCTTGTGGATGAAAGTATTGATGCCGGTACTTATGAAGTTAAGTGGAATGCAACTTCAAAGCCAAGCGGTGTTTATTTCTACAGGTTAGAAACAGGGGAGTACAGCTCAACAAAGAAAATGATAGTTGTAAAATAGACGGGATAAGTTTTTTTACATGTAGTATTCCCCAATGTTAAGGCAGAGCCGTTTAATGCGCGGCTTTGCTTTTTTTTATGGTATATACTTTACGGCTCTTTTCAGATTTTCATTAAAACTACGCGTGACTATACCATAGCCTTTCAGCTTATCTGTGTTTAAGCCAAGCTCTTTAACCATCGGGTAGGCTGTGAATTCTTCTGCGCTTGCCGGTACAACAAGTTTTTTATTAAAACCAAACTCCTCACACATTGCAATACACATTTCATACCGCGAGAGATACTCATCACCGCAGAAGTTGATAATATCGTTCTTAGTGTAAACACCGGGCAGCTTTACAAGCATATCAGCGGCATCTTCGGTGTATAATGGATTCCGGTATTGATCAGTAAATGCTCTTATTTCTTTGCCTTCACTCAATGACTTATACGCAACATCAAAGAAAGATGTATATGAAGTTAATGTAAAGCCATACACAAGTGATGTCCGCAAAATTATATATTTCTTTGCGAATTTCTTTACGGCTATCTCACCTTCAAGCTTTGTCTTAGCATAGATCGTTATCGGCTCAAGCAGGGAAGTGTCTTCGCTCAGGTTAACCCCCGCTTTATATACAAGATCAGTTGATGTATATACCATCAGCGCATCTGATTCTGCGCATAGCTTTGCGAT
>JAPUEV010000415.1 GCA_027492415.1 Ignavibacteria bacterium | reverse complement strand
GGAATAATACTCAAGCTCTACCTGGAACCCAAGCTTGCGTGTGCCTTCCTGGAATTCCTCAGTACCTCGGATTATTCTGGCCAAAGTTGATTTACCTGCGCCGTTAACTCCCACCAAACCTATTTTCTCGCCGCGCTCAAGCTCTAGATCCAAACCCTTTAATACTAGGTTATCACCGTAGCTTTTTGATAATTTCTTAAGCTCAAATACTTTCCTGCCGGAGTGTGTTGCAGGCGGAAAGTTAAAATGTATCGCTGTTTCTTCTTCTTCAATTTCTATCCGTTCCACCTTATCAAGCATTTTAATCCTGCTCTGTACTGCGGTCGCCTTCGAAGCTTTTGAGCGGAAACGTGTTATGAATTTTTCCTGCTGCTTGAAATATTTCTGCTGGTTCTCATAGCTCTTAAACAGCAGCTCTTTTCTTATATCACGCTCACTTACATAGTATGAATAGTTGCCTTTATAAATTGTGACCTTGCCAGCGTATATTTCAACTGTTTTATTTGTGATCGTATCAAGGAACTTCCTGTCATGCGATACAAGTATTATTGCGCCTTCATACGACTTCAGGAAATCTTCAACCCATATTAATGATTCAATATCAAGATGGTTTGTCGGCTCATCAAGCAGCAATACTGATGGCTGCTTAAGCAGTAATTTTGCAAGCGCAATTCTCATCTGCCAGCCGCCGGAAAATTCATCCGTCAGCCTGTCAAAATCCTTCGTGTGGAAGCCAAGACCTTCGAGAATTTTTTCTATGTTGGATTTTATCTTGAAGCCATCAAGCAATTCAAACTTATGCTGAAGCTCGCCGTATGTTTCAACAAGATCCATGTATTCATCCGAAGTATGGTCAGGGTGCGTTTCAAGCTCAAGCTGCACCTGGTCAATTTCATCCTTTAAGGCTGAAATATCGCCAACGCCTGAATAAACCTCTTCATAAATAGATTTGCCGAGGAAAGTAATACCATCCTGCGGCAGGTAACCTATAGTTGTGTGTTTGGATACTGCAATTTCGCCATTATCTGACTCGATCTGGCCATTAATTACCTTTAGCAGGGTTGATTTACCCGCTCCGTTTGAGCCCACAAGCCCTATTCTATCCTTTGGATTTACTATAAAGGACAGGTTTTCGAACAGCTTCTTTGAGCCGAACTGTACTGTAACGTCTGAGACTGATAGCATATTCAGGCAATTTAACTGTAAATCATTTAATTTGCAGTAAACTTATTTTTCTCATATTTATGGGAACAATTTACATTATTTTACATATAATTAGAAAGAAATGTTCATTAAAAAGAGAATTTACTTTACAAAAGGGATACTTTAAGGAGAATTACCATGTTTAAAAGAATGAAAAATCTGATCATGTTTTTACTGGCTGCCGTAATATTGCTGCCATCACTAGCATTCGCGCAGAATGATAACGATGATATCAATATGTCATACACTGTTTATACAAATAACATGTATGCATCAGGCGATGAAGTTTCTATCAACATTTACGCTTACTACCTTAAAAAAGGGGCGGAGTTCAATTTTAAGGTATATAAAATAAATGATATAGAAGGATTTTTCTCACGCCAGACCTCAAACTACCAGATAGATGTCCTAAGCCGTGACAGCTTAAATCTTTTAAGCATGTGCACTCAGGTTGATGAGTTTTCCAAACGTATGAAAGTTGAAGGTGATAACGATTACTATTACAGCTATGAAACCGTTACCTATAAGCCAAAACAAAAAGGCGCATTTGTTGTCAGGGTATCCTATAAAAATAAAGTTGCTTACACAGGATATTTTGTAACTGATATCGGCACAATAACAGAAGCATCAAATAACGCGCTGCTTGCATATACTGTTGATAGAAAAACCGGCGAGCCTTTAAATGATGTTGATCTTGCGTTCTATATGGGATCCAAAAAGATAGGCGTAGGTAAAACCATGCGCGGTTTATTCTACAAAGAAGTTAACCAGGAAGACAGAGATTATGCCGCAGCTAATGAAGTAGCTTACCCGCTCATTATCGGCAGAAAAGGTGATGATATTGCTGTATCTGACCCGTACCTGTATTTCGGTTACGGCGCAAATATGTACAGCGTTTATATCTATACCAACCAGCCGGTCTATAGACCCAAATCACCGGTGGAATTCAAAGGCGTTATCCGCAAATCAAACCCCGGCGGATATGAGAACTATTCCGAAAAAGATATTACAGTAAAGGTTAAAGATTCACGCGGCACAGAAGTCTATAAAACAGTTTTAAAAACTAATTCCAACGGAAGCTTTTCAGGCTCATATATAATAGAAGATAATGCGCCGCTTGGTGATTATTACATATATGCTGAGCTTGATAAAGGCCAGGAATATACCGGAACATTTACAGTTGAAGAATATAAGAAGCCTGAATATAAAGTAGGTATTACGCTTGATAAAGATCAGTACTTAAATGGTGATGTGATAAAAGGCGTGGTTAACGCTGATTATTACTTCGGCTCAGCAGTACAGGATGCCGAAGTTGAATACAATGTTTATAAAAAGACTTTCTACAAGCCATGGTGGTATTTCAGTGAGTATAAATGGTGGTATGAAGATTACTACGCTAACCAGGATGATAACCAGAAGTATAATAATTCTGAGTTCATCTTCAGCGGAACAGGCAAGCTTGATAAAGAAGGCAGGTTTGATTTTGATTATACCGTAAAGGAAGATTTTAAGTCAAAGTATAATGACTGGTGGTACTGGGATAGGGAAGCTAACTATGAAAGTGATTTCATCTATATTATACAGGCTAAGGTAACAGATAAATCCAGAAGAGAAATATCATCTACAAAAACGGTTTATGTAACACGGTCAGATTTCTTTATGACTTCTAAGGCTGATAAGTACATGTACAAACCGGATGAAAAAGTATCTATTGAAGTAAAGGCTATGGATTTTTCTGAAAAGCCCAGGCAGATTAGCTTTGAAGCCGTTGTTAACAGGCTTACATGGAATGGCTTCCCGGATTACAAACAGAATAAAGATTATGTTACAACCGTAAAGGGTACAACCAATGAGCAGGGTGTCGGCAATGTATCATTTGAAGCAGGCGCCGAAGGATATTACTCAATTGAAATAAATTCCTACGATAGCCGCGGCAAAAAAGTTACTGATAATACTTACTGCTACGTATCAAAAGGTGATATGTGGTGGTGGTACAACGAGTCCGGCGCAGTGCAGATATTCCCCGATAAAGACAGCTATAAGCCCGGCGAAACATGCAAAGCGCTGATTGTAACCACAACGCCGGGTGCAAATGTACTTATCACTACGCAGAATGAGAATATATTGACCTACCATGTTGAAAAAATTGATGGTACTTCAAAGCTCATTGAAATTCCCGTTGGTGATAATGCCAGTCCAAATTTTTACATTACTGCTGCTTATGTAAGCAATGGCCAGTTCTATTCTTCAAGCAAATCAGTAATGGTAATGCCGGCAGATAAATTCCTAACAGTTAACATTTCCACCGATAAGCTGACTTACAAGCCCAAGGATGACGGCACTGTAATGGTAAAAGTTACAGATGCAGCCGGTAATCCCGTGCCCAATGCCGAGGTGTCAATCGGAGTTATCGATGAGAGCATTTATGCGATAAAACCTGATAATACCAAGGATATAAAAACATTTTTCTATTCACCTAAATGGAACTCTGTAACAGTTCATTATAGCAATGCGTATTCATATTACAGCTACTCGCGTTACATAAGTATTTATGAGCGCTTTGACGTGAAGTCACTGAAAGAAGGTGAGCTTGGTACTATCAAAGGCAAGCTTACCGATAAGAACGGTAATGCAATTGCATATGCCACTATTGTGATTGACGGTGATTTTGTTGCTGCAACAACTGCCGATGACGGTACGTATGAATTCAAGCTGCCCGAAGGAAGCTATACTATCGGTGTGGTTCAGCAGAAGAAAACCAAAGACAGTGAAAAAGAGCTCGAGGTAAAAAAAGGTCAGGTTAAAGAAGTTAATCTTAGAACAAGCGCAAACGGGCTTGTGATGGATGGAACCATGTCTCAGCTTTCACAGCAAACTGATCAGATAACTACGTTAACAAATGGTGAAGTAAATCTTCGCGGCGGCAGGGACCTGCAAAAAGTTACCGAAAATGCGCCTAAGACAGAAGAGAAACGCAAGGAAAGTTATTTTGGTGATAAAGATGATGAATCAGGTATTGTAATGCTAGGTACTGATAGCAAAAGCCCGGTATTTGTAGAAGCAGAAACCCGCAGTGATTTCCGCGATGCTATTTACTGGAATCCAACCGTAATTACTGATGAAAACGGTTATGCGAATGTTAACATAAAGTATCCCGATAACCTGACATCATGGACGATCACATCAAGAGTGGTTACAGGTGATACAAAAGTCGGGCAGCAGGTTAATACTATCATAACCCGCAAAGATCTGCTTGTAAGGATGGAAACTCCCCGCTTTATGCAGCAGGATGATGAAATTATGATATCAACAATTGTACATAACTATCTTGAAACAGAAAAATCCACCAGGGTTAGCCTGAAGGCTGAAAATGTTGAAATACTTG
>JAPUEV010000414.1:1811-4598 GCA_027492415.1 Ignavibacteria bacterium | reverse complement strand
CCTTCACTAACTTTCAAAAAACGAAAGTCGTAACCGCTTTCAAAAAACGAAAGTCATGGCTAAGACACAAAACTTTCAAAAGGCGAAAGTCGTTGGACACTAAGGTACACAAAGGCTGTTAACCCCGTTAGGGGTTATATGTTGGTAGATTTGTGATTTTCCACATTTATTTGAGCCCCGTAGGGGTGACATGTGCTTTAGTTGTTGGTGACGCTTCGCTAAACACCAACAACGGGGGAACAAATAATACGCAGAAAAATTGTTAAAGAAATGAGAGATAATATGTAACCGGTATTCCCAAAATACCGGCATATAATGTTAAAAGCCCCGGTCACAATTTAGCGGGGCTTTAATAATGCTTACTTCACGAGCACCATCTTCTTTGTTTCGCTAAAGCTGCCGGAGCTTAGCTTATAAAAATATATACCTGAAGAATAACTGCTTCCATCAAAGCGCACACTGTATGTGCCGGGCGCAAGCTTTGTGTTAACAAGCCGGCTGACCTCACGGCCTGTGATATCGTACACAATAAGGATGATTGGAGCTGCTGAAGAAGCTTTTGGAACAGAAAATTGTATAGTTGTAACAGGATTGAACGGGTTTGGATAATTCTGAGAGAGTGAAAATTTGCCAGGGATAATATTTGAAACAGGCTCGATACCGATAGTACTTTCATCGATATCAAATACCAGGCTCCACCCGTTAAGTGAACCCGATGAGCTGCCCGTGTTCTTTACCTCAAGCATCCAGTCACCTTCAACATCAGCTGAATTGAATACAGCAAGCGGCCGGTATGGCCTGTATAAACCCGTGAATGGCGCACTTCCGCCTGTGATGGGTGTTAAGGCTGAATCATTAAGCTCTGTAGCTATAAAGTTGCTGCCTGTACCGCCATTATGATAGAGAACAGTATCACGGATATTATTATGTACCAGGCAAACTTCTAGATCACCCGTTACAGGGAAAAGCAGTGAATCAATAATAAGCGATACTTTCATTAAAGGAATAGCATCGCCGAAATTGCCGTTAACATACACGGAGCCGATCGTATCAACAATGAAAACATTAGGGGCAATATTTTTATGCTTAACATTTCTGAACATACTTCCCCCGAAATCAAATGCGGCTGTCAGCATATCAGATGAATGTCCTGTTGTATCACTAACGCCGGTAATTACTGTATACCGGTTTGTAAAAGCTAACGAGCTTGTGAGATCACTTACAGTGCTGTTATAGGATCTTAAATACGCATCACCGATGCCGTTTACAGTTAAGAGCATGAAGTTATTGCCGATTCCAAAAGCTGAATCCTTGCCTGTTGCCGCAATATAAGCCCTGCCATAATAATCTACTTTCATATCGCTTGGTATGTTCTGGGAATTGAAGTTACCGAAACGCTGCGCATAAGTGGTCTTCCAGATGAGAGCGCCGGCAGAATCAATGCCCAGAACAAGCCCTTCGGACTGGCTGGTGTTTGCCTCGTTGGAGTACCCCGAAACATATATAAGCCTGCCAATCGACTCAACATCACAGCCATAGGCATTGCCTCCGGTTACAGGTGAGTTGTAATTATAGTGCCATATCTCACTGCCTGAGCGGCTGTACTTCACCGTGGTCATAGCAACACCCAGGCCAACTGCTTCAGTTTGCCCGGTAACGTAAAGAGCGCCGGTATTAATATCATGCCCTATAGAGTGCGATATATCCTGCAGGCTGCCGCCATAAAGCCTTACCCAGCCCATCGTGCCGGAAGCGGTTATCATGAATGTAAGGTAATCTGGGTTAGTGTTGCCTGTGTATCCCGTTACAAAAACTTCGCCCGTCGTTTTATCAACATACATATCTCCGGGGATCTGGTCCTGGGGCGCCTCATACTGCTTCTGCCATTGAACGCTGCCAAGCGTGCTGTATTTAATTACAATAATATCAAAATCACCTGATGCAGCAATTGTAGTACCCATCACATAAACATTACTTAAGTTATCGCGCATTATCTTAAGCCCCTGGTCTGTGTTGTTTCCTGAACCGGTGAATTCATTTATCCACCTTACGCCTCCCGAAGGAGTTAAGCTTACGGTGAAGATATCAACCCCTGATGTAGTTGTGCGGTGGATCATTCCCGTGGCATACATGTTACCCTGCGGGTCAAACACAATTGACTGCGCGTTATCACTGCCGCTATCGGGAGAGTTGTAACGGTAAGCCCATTCCTGCCCGCCCGTTGCAAGATCATATTTTACGATGGTGAAATCTGTGTTGGTATTCACCCCCCATGATGAACCCGCAACATAAACTTTATTGTTATCAATTTTCACATCCCCGGCATAATCAAGGCTGTGGGCGGGACCGTCATACCGATTTACCCACTTTACCTGGGTAAAGAGTAATGAAGTTAATGCAGATATGAAGAGCGCAGCTAATATGAAGTTTTTCATACAGAACCTCTTTTATAGAAATTTAATGGCAGGCAAACAGCAGCGGTCAAATGAATTATACCCGGGGCAATTCCGTGCAGTAATGTTTAGACCCGCCTGTTTAAACCTGCCAAAAATTGTTTTTGCAGTAACATTACCTGTAGATATTGCCCCTTCCAATTGCTGAATATTGGCGCAAAGTTAGGGCTAAAAGTGTGCAGAAATCAAAGAAAAATATGTATATTTGTATCTTAAAAATTATTCAAAAATATGCGATAATATTATAAAATCGCTGATATTTATGGCAATTTGTATTTTATAGAGAAAATATGAGTCTCCCCTTTTTCTTTCAAGGGGGAGAGTGTCCCTTGTG
>JAPUEV010000414.1:0-1711 GCA_027492415.1 Ignavibacteria bacterium | reverse complement strand
GAAAGTAACCAAAGAAAAATCGCCCGCTGCTGAAAATTGCCTGAAATTATTTTCGCTTTGCGGGAAAAGAACTCATCCCGCGATGCGGGATTCAGACAGCTTTTCCCGTGTTCATTCTGCTCAAGTAATTTCTTAACGGCAATTTTCAAAGGCGGGATAAAAAAAACAAGAAATACAAAAAATATAAAGCGGATCTAATTATACAAATAAAGACTTTTGATTACACAAGATTGAACAAACCAACAAACAATGATCAGCCATAAATTAACAGATATGCTGGGGCAGCTTGGCAAAGATGAGTTTAAGCGGCTGGGTGATTTCCTCGCCTCGCCGTACCATAACAGGCAGAACTATATCACAAAGCTTTACAGAGAGCTTGCCCGGTATCACCCCGGATTTAAGCAAAGCGAAGAGGGTCTAAGTAAGGAAAATATTTTCGCACGGCTTTATCCCGGCAAGCCGTACAGCGATACAAGGATGCGCAACTTAACCAGCGACCTCCTTGAGCTGACGGGTAAGTTCATAGCCATTGAGGGCTTTACGCGTGATAAGTTCTCAAGCGGGCTTTACCTGGCAGAGTGGCTGCCGGCAAAAAGCCTTGATGATATGTTCAGAAGGAAGTACAGCCAAATAGCGCGCGCGCAGGGCATTACAGAGGGCAGCCAGAGGAACGAGGCTGACTACCTGAACATGCTGAGGCTGCTTGAGGTAAAAAGCAGATTTGTGAACCGCCGTCTGCCAAACGACGCCGCAGAAAACACCCTGTGTTACCAGGAAATTGTGAACGGAACCGTGAAATACTTCCTTGCCTCGCTGTTTAAAAACTACGCCCTGATGCTGAACAAAAGCACAACATTCTTTAAGTATGAGTTCGATACACGCTTCATAGATCTTATCCTGTGGTATATGGATGAAGGCATAAACGGGTACACAGGCGATACCTGTATTATGCTGTACTATTACTTTGCCGTGTTTTACAGGAACTATGACGAGGCATCTTACCTGAAGCTGGAGGAGTTTACACAGCGTAACTTTGATAAAATTGATGAGCCGGATAAGCTGAACGCCATCACGCATATGGTAAACTACCAGCGGCGCATGGCGCTTGCCGCAGGAAGCCGGGCAGAGAGCATGCAATACCTATTAAAGACTATGGAGCTGTTTAAGTTTGCCCTTAGCCGCGGCCTGTGGAACAGTGAGAACAAATTAAGGCCAAGCGTATTCCGCGCAATTGTAAGCACGGCTGCTGCTGTGGGTGAGTATGACTGGTGCCGGGGATTTATTGATGAGTACACCGCTCTTCAGCCGGCTGAACACACACAAAGCAACAGGGCACTTTGCCTTGCGAGGCTTTACTTTGAGATGAAAGAGTACAGTATGGCAAAAAGTGAGCTTGCCCGGCTAAAGCAGGTGGACGCAACCTACAGGTATGAGGCTGATACGCTGCTGATAAGGATATATTATGAAGAAGGTGAGACCGAGGCATATATTGATAAGGTGAAGGCTTTTAAAAAATGGGTGGCTAACAATAAAACCAGGATCAGCAGCCGGTACAGGAAGATATTTACAGAAATGGCGGGATATTTTGAGCGGCTCTTAAAGCTTAGGCTTACCCCCGATGAATTTTCAGCGGGCAGGATGCGGCAGGAAATAGAAGAGAACAAAGAGCTTGTTAACAGGCTTTGGTTTATTGAAAAGCTTAAGCAACAGC
>JAPUEV010000413.1:1812-4634 GCA_027492415.1 Ignavibacteria bacterium | reverse complement strand
AATTCTTTTTTGTAGTCAGATGAAAATAAGATGTTATGAGTATCAAGCTTAGCGGATGTAATATTAACACCCCAGTAGAACACAAGCGCAGAAGAAGAGGGCTCGAGCTTGTTATATTTTTTTGCCGCACGGGTTGAGCTATCACCAAGCAGCTTACCGTAGGTTGAATATACATCTGCATTAGAAATTACAATATCAGATAATATTTCTTTGCCGTTCACATAAATTCCCTTTACGGAATTACTTTCTGTTATGATCTTTTCAACGGGTGAGGCGAAATGAAACTTAACACCCTTTTTTATTGCCAGCTTGTAAATTGCATCGGTTAATGAGTGCATTCCCCCTGAGGCATAATACCCGCCGATAGAATACTCAACATGCGAAATTATATTAAGCGTTGCGGGGCATTTGTAGGGATCGCTGCCGTTGTATGTTGCGTAGCGGTTAAACAGCTGGATGATGCGCTCATCTTTAAAAAATGAGCGGTTGGCTTCATTCATTGTTCTGAATGAATCAATTTTTGTCAGCCTAAACAGTGTTTTTAAAGCTTTAAGGTTTGTATATGTTCCCGCGCTGTAGAGATCATTGAATAAAAATATATCAGCCGTCAGATCATATATTGTTTTGCAGTGATCAAGATATCTGTATAACGATGCAGGGTCTTCGTTTGTGTTAGCTTTAATTTCAGCGGCAAATTTTTCTTTATCTGAAAATGCATTGAGAACAGTGCCATCAGGATAGAAGTATTTGCAAAGGTTGTTGAGCCGGTTCAGGGTTAAGTATTCTTCAGGGATTTCGCCAACAGATTCAAACAGCTCGTTAATTACAAAAGGCATTGTTATTAGCGAGGGACCGGTATCGAATCGGTAGCCATCAACGCTAAATGAGCGTGCTTTACCGCCGGGGGTTTCATTTTTTTCGTAAACGGTAACATCATACCCGTTATATGCAAGCCGTATAGCGGCAGATAGAGCGCCGAGCCCGGAGCCGATGATGGAGATGGATTTCAATTTATTGTTCTATGTGTAGAGACGCGTATTCGCGTCTTGATTGTTTTTGAGACGTATGTAATGCGTCTCTACTGGTTATAATATAATGAGATGCACGTGATGCGTATATTAATATTTAAGAGACGCATGTAATGCGTCTCTACTGGTTATATTATAATGAGATGCACGTGATGCGTATATTAATATTTAAGAGACGCATGTAATGCGTCTCTACAGGTTTACATATAAAGATTTTCCGGAAAATCTTTATCCAGGGACCATTTTATTGGATTTTCAAAAATATATTTTTGAACGTTTTCCAGCTCAGTGTCATTTCTTATGATCCTGTCAGAATATCCGGGCTGCCAGCTAAATTCAATTTTATTTTTATTGGCAAAAGATTTTATTGAAGCTTTATAGCCTCTTATAATTGAAGGTATATTTTTTCTTTGTGGAGAAAATGAATTTTTATATTCATATAATACATTTTCATTATTGTTATCCGGGGTAATTTGCTGTTCTATGATTGCTATAATACCATGTACATGATTTGGCATAATAACGTATTGATCTATTATTGCATAAGGGTGTAAATTTTCTATTTCCTTAAAGTTTATTTCCGCGAGCTTTCCCAAATCATTTAATTCTACAAAAATAGAATTATTTTTCTGAATCACTTCACCGAAAGAATGTTTTTTATCTTTTACACATATAGTAACAAAGTAAGCCGCTTCTTTGCTGTAGTCATATCCTTTTAACCTTAAACTGTTAATACGATATTTATTCTGAAATAAGCTCAAATATCACATATCAAAATTCATGTTGGGGTATAATGAACGGAGGCGCTCGTGATGTTTGGAGTCAGGCAGGCGCGAGAACCGTTTGCGCTCACTGCGGTTAAGCAGGTATAGCCCCGTCAGCTTTAGTTTTTCGGCTGTGCTTACGAACCTGCGGCCGGAATAAATATCATACCCGTATGCCTCTATTTCATTCAGTATACTTGAGTAAATTTTATACATTAACACAACGGTTGTCCTTGAGCCGTCGTTGGTCAGATACGGGAAGCCGTGCGTGGAAAGCTCGTAATATGCGCGGGCTCTATCAATATTAAAGCGCATCATCATAGCAAAGCTTTCGTTCATTTTGCATTTTGCTATATCACCCTCGGTATATTCAAAACATTTAAGCTCATCCTGCGGAATGTAAACGCGGTTCATGGCGTAATCTTCTTTGATATCACGCAGGATATTTGTTAGCTGCATTGCCTTGCCAAGATATACCGCGTATGGCAGCGCCGCTTTATGTGTGTAGCCGAAAATTTCAGTCATAATTAATCCCACAACCGAAGCTACCTTATAGCAGTAGTTTTCAAGCTCTGCAAATGTATTGTAGCGGCTGCGCTCTGTATCCATGCAAACACCTTCGATAAGATCGTTGAAATATTTGCGCGGTATTTTATACTTTAAAACCGTGTGCGCGAACGCCGAGCTTTTTATGATCTCCTGGGAAGCCTGGTTGTAAACGAGATCGAGGAATGAATTAAGCTCTGTGAACTTTGCGCGGATGTTCTCAGCGGAATGCAGTGTATCTGTATCCACAATGTTATCTGCATAGCGGCAAAAGGTGTATACAGCATATGAGGCTGCGCGCTTATCCTTTGGAAGCAGGAAGGATGAAAAATAAAAGCTCTTTGCAAAAGTGCGTGTGTAATCCCTGCACTCCTCATAAGTGCAGCGCATTGGCGTTACGGAATCAACAGAGTGTAATATTTCCTTCATTTGTGATTTAGAAAGTTTTTTGTGACCTCACCCCCGGCCCCTCTCCTGAAAGGAG
>JAPUEV010000413.1:0-1712 GCA_027492415.1 Ignavibacteria bacterium | reverse complement strand
CTCTCCTGAAAGGAGAGGGGAGAGATGTGGGAAGATTTACTATTCAATCATTTTATCAACAATCTTTGCTGATGATAATACACCGGGCAGGCCCGCGCCGGGGTGGGTGCCTGCGCCGACAAAATACAGGTTCTCAAAATCTTCTGACCTGTTGTGCGGGCGGAACCATGCCGATTGCGTGAAGACTGGCTCAACTGAAAACGCTGAACCGAGATAGCTGTTTAAAGTCCCTTCAAAATGAATGGGATCTATGTAATGCTCCGCGATAATATTCTCTTCAAGATCCGGCAGGTAAGTTTCCCCGAGGAAACGCATAATCTTATCCCTGTACGGTTTAGCCTCCGCTGCCCAGTTGATGCCTGAAGCCTGGTGCGGAACCGGAGAAAGAACGTAAAAGCCTTCGCATCCTTCGGGAGCAATAGAGCTATCCGTGATGGTTGGCATGTGCAAATATAATGAAAAATCTTCAGCTAAAATCTTACGTTTAAATATATCATTTAGCAGGTCTTTATACCTAGGACCCAAAATGATGTTATGGTGGGCAATATCGCCGTTATTGTACCTTTTTTTGGTGCCAAAGTAAATTACAAACAGTGACATGCTGTAGCGCATATTTTCAATTTTGCGGTTGGAATATTTGCTCCGGTATTTTTCATCAATCATGCTGCGGTATGTAAAGGCAACATCAGCATTTGAAACAACTGAATCAGCGGGAATGAACGTATTATCATTAAGCCTGATTCCCGTAACCTTTTTATCTTTTACTGTGATCTCTTTAATTTCAGCGTTGTAATGAATCTTGCCGCCAAGCTCCTTGAAATATTTCACCAGCCCGTTAACTACTGTGCCTGTGCCGCCCATTGCGTAGTGGATACCCCACTCGCGCTCAAGATAATGTATGAGGGCATATATGGAGGTCGTATCAAACGGGTTGCCGCCAACAAGAAGCGGGTGGAACGAGAAGCACTCACGCAGGAATTCATTCTTTATGAACTTCGAAGCGTACTGGTAGACCGTTTTGTGTGATTTAAGCTTTATCATATCAGGCACTATCTTCATCATATCCATAAAATTTGTGAACGGCTTATCAGCAAGCTCAACAAATCCTTTCTGGAATATAGCCTTTGTAGTCTTTATGAAATCCAGGTATCCCTGTTTATCACCGGGCGAGAATTTTTCTATCTGGCTCAGGGTGAAATCTGTATCGCTGTTGTAATCAAAGAATTCTTTTTTATGGTTGAATATGCGGTAGAAGGGGTCCAGCGCTTTTAAAGTGAAGTAATCTTCCTTCTTTTTCCCTGTAAGCGCAAAGAGCTCATCAAATAAAAAGGGAGCCGTGATAACGGTCGGGCCGCCATCGAACTTAAAGCCGTTCATTTCGTATACATATGCCCTGCCGCCGGGTTTATCGCGTTTTTCAAAAATTTCTACATCATGGCCTTTGGCCCGGAGACGGATTGCTGCACCGAGTCCGCCAAAACCGCTTCCGATAACAATAATTTTTTTCTTCAAGTAATTAAACCTTAATTTGGGCGGCAGGCAAGCCATGCCGCCTACAAAATAATTTAAATCAGGCAAGCCGTGCTGCCTGCAAAATAATCTTAAATCAGGCAAGCCATGCCGCCTGCAAAATAATTTAAATCAGGCAAGCCGTGCCACCTACAAAATAATTTTAAATCAGGCAAGCCATGACGCCTACAGAATAATTTTAA
>JAPUEV010000412.1 GCA_027492415.1 Ignavibacteria bacterium | reverse complement strand
ATCCCCAAAATCCCACGACCCCGTAGGGGTCGCATATTTAATTTTATCTTTTGCATTTATATCATATCTTTGTTAATATTATAATATCACCAACAACAAACTATAAAATGAAATTATATCTCACTCTGTTAATAGCATTTATTTCGTTCTCATTCCTTTTCTCCTCATGTTCCAAGAAAGAAACTTCCGATAACATTTTCAAATACAATGAATCCCAGGGCATCGAAAACCTGGACCCCGTTATGTGCAGCAACTATGCAACCGGCTGGCCGCTGCAGCAGATGATGGAAGGCCTGCTGGAATACTCCCAGGCAATGAACCTTGACCCGTGCCTTGCAAAATCATATACCGTATCTGATGATGGACTTATCTATACATTCACACTCCGCAAAAATGTTTTCTTCCATGATAACCCCTGTTTCCCCGAAGGCAAGGGCAGGGAAGTGAAGGCTTCTGATTTCAAGTTCTGCTTTGAGCGGCTCTGTGACCCCCGCACCAAAACACGCGGCGCATGGCTTTTCCGCGATAAAGTAAAGGGCGCGCTTGAATATATCAATTCCATCAAAGAAAAATATAACAACGTCAGCGAAATTACAGGCATCCAGGCAGCTAATGATTCAACACTTGTAATTACCCTAAACAAGCCCTTTGCCCCGTTCCTGAGTATCCTTACAATGCAGTATGCCAAAGAAGCTGTTGAGTATTACAAGGATAACTTCGGCTACAATCCCGTTGGCACCGGACCCTTTAAATTTGTTAAATGGGAAGTTGACCGTGAGCTTGAAATGACAAAGAACCCTAATTACTGGAGCCTGAACAAAGCAGGTAAGCCGCTTGTATATCTTGATGGCATTAAAGTCAGCTTTATAAAAAGCTCTGAAACAGCGTTCCTTGATTTCCAGCAGGGCAAGTTCGATTACTATGACCCCTCCCCAGAAGTATTGAGCCAGATAACAGACGAAGAAGGAAAGCTGAAACCGGAATATGATTTCGACCTGGTTAAACAGCCATGGCTTAACACAGTTTACCTTGGAGTGCAGCTGGATAAAAATGTTCCCGGCGGTAAACAGAATATTCTAACTGATAACAAAAAGTTAAGACAGGCAATCAATTACGCTATTGACCGCGAAAAGATAATCCGTTACGTTTTAAAATTCCGCGGTATCCCGGGGGTTAACGGACCCATTCCGCCCGGTATGCCCGGATATAACAAAGATCTTAAAGGCTACAGCTTTGATAAAGATAAAGCTAAACAGCTTCTCACAGAAGCAGGCTATCCCGACGGAAAAGGCTTAACGCTTAAGCTGACAGTAAGCAATGATGATACTCAAAAGCTTATTGGTGAATCAGTGCAGGCACAGCTAAAAGATATGGGTATCGATGCGCAGCTTGATTTCATGCAGGCATCAACCATGCGCTCATCACAGGTGGGCGGGGAGCTTGCCTTCTGGCGCGGCAACTGGGGCGCTGATTACTTTGACCCCGAAAACTTCATGGCATTATTCTACAGCAAAAATCATACACCTAACGGACCCAATTACACGCACTACACAAACCAAAAAGCTGATTCGTTATACGAGCTTGCAATGAAGCTTACCGATTTTAACACCCGCGCAAAGATATATAACGAAATGGAACAGGTCGTGCTTGAAGATTCGCCATTAATAATACTATACTATAACCAGATTGTTTATCTGAAAAACAAAAAGGTCAGCAACATGTATATAGATGGTCTGAACACAATGATATTGAAGCGCGCAAGAATAGGTATGGAGTAAATGCTTCGTAGGCGTCACGGCTTGCCTGACGCTTAAACTGAAGTTTTATTAGAGCTAACCTATTTATTGCATAAAACATTTTTTTCAACAGTTATTATCAGGAATCGTTATTATATTTGTAATAGAGTACTAATTACCTCAATGTGTTATTTCTGAATAATGGAAAGTGAGTGAAGTATGAAAAAAATAATTACTTTTTTTATTGTAATCATATCATTTCTTTTCTCTTCCGAATTAAATTCTCAATGGCAAGTTCAAGCTTCTGTTAACTACCCAATTCAGGATGTGTTTTTTATCAATAATTTTACCGGCTGGGCTGTAGGTTCCAATAAGATCTTAAATACAAATAATGGCGGGGCAAACTGGAATGTACAGTTTACAGGAACTTTCACTATGTATACTGTTACTTTTATTGATCAGTTTACTGGCTGGGCAGTTTCAGGAAATTGGTATCCTTCACCCGCTTCCATTGTATATAAAACAACAAATGGAGGAATTAGTTGGTCATCAACAAATATACCCAATTTAGAACTGGTTACGATATGTTTCCCGAATAATTTAACCGGATGGATCGCGGGAGGATATAACCGACCATCTGGAGTTTTAAAAACTACTGACGGAGGTATTGCCTGGTTCACTCAAATAAGTAACATAAGAGTTTTAGATCTCTTCTTTCTCGATATTAATACTGGTTGGCAAGCTGGAGACGCTAGTATGAAAACAACGAATGGAGGATTGAACTGGGATATTATTCAAAATGGTACATCTAATTATCTTCGTACTGTTTATTTTAATAATAACAATACTGGTTGGGGAGTTTCAGGACACAGTCTGGATAAAACGACTAATGCAGGTATAAACTGGTTTAATTTGTATTATAATAATAACGTATATTTTAGTGATCTGGGTTTTGTTAACAATAATACCTTTTGGGCAGTAGGTGGCTTATATCCGGATGGTATAGTCTTGAAAACTACAAATAGCGGAATTAACTGGATTCAGCAATATTGTTCCAGTAATAATAATGATGGATATAAAAATTCGGTTTTTTGTTATGATAGTAATAAAGTATGGATTGGAGGAGGTGAGAATACCCATGGTGTAATATATAGTACAACTAACGGTGGTGTAACGATAGGTATCCAACCGGTTAAAAGTAGTATTCCACTTAAATTTGCTTTAAACCAAAATTATCCAAATCCGTTTAACCCACAAACCAAAATTGGATTTGATATCTCTGAAACAGGCAAGACGAAAATAGTTGTTTTTGATGTGTATGGGAAAGAGATTTCCGTGCTTTTAGATGAAGCATTAACGCCTGGTAGTTATGAAGTTATATTTAACGGCGAAAATTTAGCTTCATCTGTTTACTTTTACTCAATTATGACAAAGGATTTTTCTGAAACTAAAAAAATGATCTTATTGAAATAAAACTACTTAGTGTTGTTTGTCGATGCTGTTTAATAATTAAACCTTCAATCCATCATGCCAAACTGCAATCATTTCGAGTCAGCTCACATCAAAAAAGCGAAAGCCTATGTATGTGATGAATGTATAAAGACAGGGGATAGCTGGGTGCATCTCCGCACATGCCAGACCTGCGGCGGTACTCACTGCTGCGATAGCTCTCCAAATCAGCACGCAACCAAGCATTACCATAAAACCAAACATCCTGTAATAATTTCCGCCGAACCCGGCGAACAGTGGGCCTGGTGCTATAATGACGAAGTATTCATTGAGTATTGAATTACGCCAGGCATGGCTTGCCTTAATCTGCGAAGCTGATGAAGGTGCTGCCCGTATGAAATGTTTATTGAGTATTGAAATTGAATCATAAAATTAAATCATAATGAAAAAGGCTGTAATTGTTTTATTGTTTAGTATCTCGCTTGTCTATTCACAGCAGGTTTACCAAAGCCAGCTGAACGGGTTTAAGATAACTTACCCTGATGACTGGGAAATTGTAAAGGATGAAAACTCAGGCAAAGAGATCAGCGGAAAGTCCGGTGCCGCCGATGTTAATGTTGTGGTGAAGGAAAACAAGTCTTTTGCAAACAAAACAATTGAGCAGATTGCTGATGAAAATTTTAAGAACGCCCTTGTTGAGATGTATTCATCTATATTTGATAATTTTGAATTATTGAAGAGTGAATTTGTTTCATTGAACGGGAACAGTGCGTATTCTTTCAGCTACAAATGCGATCTCTTCGGTGAACATAAATTATTAAGCATACAGTACTTCCTGGTAAACAACTCCAGGCTCTATGGTATTACAGCTGCGTGTCCTGAAGAATTTTTTAAACCGAATGAGAAAATTATGGGTGATATAATTAATTCATTTGCTTTTACGGAATAACGGTTCATTTTAAAAATAACAGTTAATGTTTAACTTTGAATATTCTGTTTGAGCTGGTTAATGGTAACCGTGATCCTGTTTCAAAACTTACATCTTTATAGCCATTTCATGCTTTGGCTGGTAAATGCCAACTTTACCGCCGCCGGGCAAAGTGATATACATTATCGCTCCCCACGGTTCATCTTTCACTTCTGAGCATTCCACCCCTTTAGATTTCAGCGAAGCAGATTCCGCATTGATATCTTTGCACATTAAATAAAGCTCATGTTTATCGTTTTCGTTATGCGGGTGTAAGGCAAGTTCCGCCGGAGGCAGGGCAAATATCAGCCAGCCGTTGCCTGCATCAACGGAATCAAATCCCAGCACATCCCCGAAGAATGCCCTGTCTGCATCAGCATCTTTTGAATATAATATTATATGAGCGCCTGTTATCATTTTATTTCTCCTTTTTAATTGTTTGCAAATATGATAGAAAATTTTGTGAGTTACAAATAAGATATTTGGCTAGGTCAGACGAATGTTGGTTCAGTGCTTT
>JAPUEV010000411.1 GCA_027492415.1 Ignavibacteria bacterium | reverse complement strand
TTGCAATACTGGTACAATATCCAAATGCTGATGGCGAAATAAAAGATTACAAAGCTTTATTTGAAAAAGCGCACGCAAAAGGTATAAGCTGTGTTACTGCTGCTGATATTCTGAGCCTTGCATTATTAACACCGCCCGGTGAGTTTGGCGCAGATATTGCAGTTGGCAATACACAGCGTTTAGGCGTACCGAGAGGTTACGGCGGACCCCATGCAGCATACTTTGCATGCAAAGATGAGTTCCGCAGGCTGATGCCGGGAAGAATTATTGGAATATCAGTCGATAGGCACGGAAACAAAGCTTACCGTATGGCACTGCAGACCCGTGAACAGCATATCCGCAGGGAAAAAGCCACAAGCAATATATGTACTGCGCAGGTTTTGCTTGCAATAATGGCGGGTATGTACGGTGTTTACCACGGACCCGTTGGAATTAAAACAATTGCAACAAAAATACATGGCTTTACTGCAATGCTGGAGAGCGGCTTAAAGCAGCTTGGATATAAACAGGAAAATAAATACTATTTTGATACTTTAAAAATAGATGCCGGTTCAGCAGAAAAATTAAATGAACTGAAGAAAAAATTTGAAGCTGCTGAAATTAACCTGAGATATTTTGATGATAAGTATATAGGAGTATCACTTGATGAAACCACGACAGAAAAAGATGTTAATGAGCTTTTAAATATTTTCGGTAACGGGAAAGCTGTGAATGCAGCATTTTCTGAGAACGGAACCGGTTTAACCGATACACTAAAGCGTACATCAAAATACATGCAGCATCCCGTATTCAATATTTATCACAGTGAAACGGAAGTGCTGCGTTACATGAAAAAGCTTGAGAACAAGGATCTTTCATTAACGCTTTCAATGATTCCGCTGGGCTCATGCACAATGAAGCTTAATGCTACAAGTGAGATGATCCCGGTTACATGGCCAGAATTTGGCGTACTGCATCCGTTCATACCGGTTAACCAGGCAGAAGGATATATGGAAATATTCAAAGGGCTGGAAAGTGATCTGGCTGAAATCACAGGATTCCCCGCAGTTTCACTGCAGCCTAATTCCGGTGCACAGGGTGAGTATTCCGGCTTGATGGTCATACGCGCATATCTTAATTCAATTGGCCAGGCACACAGAAATATCGTGCTTATTCCCGCTTCAGCTCACGGCACAAACCCCGCAAGCGCAGTTATGGCGGGAATGAAGGTAGTTGTTGTAAAGACAATGGAGCATGGTGATATTGATGTTGCTGACTTAAAGGCAAAAGCTGAGCAGTATAAGGATAATCTTGGCGCATTGATGGTAACATATCCTTCAACACACGGTGTATTTGAAGAAAGCATAAAGAATATTTGTGAGATAATACATGCAAACGGCGGACAGGTCTACATGGATGGCGCGAATCTAAATGCGCAGGTTGGCTTAACAAGTCCCGGTTCAATAGGAGCTGATGTTTGCCACATAAACCTGCATAAACCATTCTGTATACCGCACGGCGGCGGCGGACCCGGAATGGGACAAATTGCAGTTGCCAAAAATTTGGCACCTTTCTTACCCGGTCACAGTATTGTTAAAACCGGCGGTGAAAAAGCTATTCACGCTGTATCAGCAGCGCCATGGGGAAGCTCGAGTATACTGCTGATATCCTATGCATATATAAGGATGATGGGCGGTAAAGGGCTTACAGAAGCTACAAAAGCTGCTATACTTAATGCAAATTACATTGCCTCAAAGCTTAATGACGAATTCAAGGTTCTATATACAGGTTCAAATGACCGTGTTGCTCATGAGATGATATTTGATATGAGGGAATTCAAGAAATCCGGCATCGAAGTAGGTGATATTGCAAAGCGCCTGATGGATTACGGCTTCCATGCGCCTACAGTTTCCTTCCCCGTACCGGGAACACTGATGGTTGAGCCTACTGAATCAGAATCGAAATATGAACTGGACAGGTTCTGTGACGCTATGCTTGCAATCAAGAAAGAAATACTTGAGATAGAAACCGGCACCGCAGATAAAGCTGATAATGTGCTTAAGAATGCACCGCACACAGCATTTGAAATTGCATCTGACAGCTGGAACCACAAATATTCCCGTGAAAAAGCAGCATATCCTGTTGCAGGTTTAAAGGAATACAAGTTCTGGCCATCTGTTGCAAGAATTGATGATGCTTACGGTGACAGGAATTTCATCTGTGCATGTGAGCCGATAGAAAGCTATTTGGAAGAAACAGTATAGTTTACAAATAATAGTTTACAATTTAAGGGCTGATAATTTCAGCCCTTTTTAATAAAATCCATCCAACAATGAGAGCAATTCAATATACTGAATACGGACCGCCAGAAGTTCTAAAACTTAAGGAGATTGAAGAACCAAAGCCAGGTGAAAATGAGCTGTTAATAAAAATTCACGCTACTGCTGTAAATTCAGGTGATCTTAAGTTAAGAAAAGCACACCCTGCTGTTGTAAGATTGTTTTTCGGCTTGTTTAAACCCCGCAGAAAAATACTTGGGGCTGTATTTGCAGGTGAAGTTGTTTCTGCAGGTAAAAATGTAAGCAAATTCAAAAACGGTGACAGAGTTTATGGCATGACAGGAATGAGGATGGGCGGTTATGCTGAATTTATCTGCATTCCTGAAAATAAATGTATTACATTAATACCCGAAAACCTCAATTATGAAGAAGCGGCTTCTGTTCCGTTTGGTGCGGTGACTGCAATGCATTTTCTTAAAAAAGCTAAAATTCAAACCGGTCAGAATATATTAATATATGGAGCTTCCGGGGCTGTTGGAACTGCGGCAATACAGATTGCAAAAAATTATGGAGTTGAAGTTACGGCTGTTTGCAGTTCAGGTAATTTTGATCTGGTCAATTCACTTGGTGCAGAATATGTTATTGACTACAACAAACAGAATTTTACCATGCGTAAAGATACTTATGATGTAATTTATGAAACAGTGGGCAAAGTACCATTTTCAGATTGTATTAAGGTAATAAAACCCAAAGGAACAGTGATTATAGGTTCAGGGGGGATTTCTGATATGTTAAATGGTGTATTTAAAAAAATAACACGCGGAATAAATTTCGTTTCAGGTGTTTCAGCTGAAGATCCTGAAGATCTAAAGTTTGTTTCAGAACTTACAGTAAAAGGTAACTACAGACCAGTTATAGATAAATTATACCCGCTTGAAGAAACTGTTATGGCACACAAATATGCTGAATCAGGACATAAACGTGGTAATATAGTAATAAAAGTAACCTAAGAGTTTAATATAATTATTTTCTGTCAGTTCTGAAGGTCTGACAGAGTATAACAAAGGGCTGAATTTTCAGTCCTTTTTTTATTACTGCAATAGCTATTTTTGAATTGTGAATAATACAATATCAAAAACCAGGCAATACCTGGGACTTAAACGAAACATTGTTTTAATGCTGGGGTTAACTGTCCTGATGTACACAGGCGAGAAGCTTTGGGAAAGATTCATTCCCAAATACCTTGATGGGCTTGGTGCATCAATACTTATAATCGGGGCATTCGGTTTCCTGCAGAATTTCCTGGGGGCTATGTGGGCGCTTCCCGGCGGTTATATTTCTGATACGCTTGGCAACCGGAAAGCATTTATGGTATTCAGTATCCTGGCAATATTTGGTTACACAATAGCAATAGTATTTAACAGCTGGATCGCAGTGTTTGTTGGAATGCTTTTCTTTTTCGGGTGGAGCAATGTTGCGCTGCCGGGCTCTATGAGCCTTATTACCAAGACCCTTGGCAAAGGCAAAACCGTTATGGGAATATCAATGCATTCACTGATAAGGCGCATACCAATGGCACTGGGACCTATAGTAGGCGGAGTACTAATTGGCACCTATGGTTTGCTTACCGGAATAAAAATAGCATTCGGTATTTCAATAGGGCTCTCTCTTATAGGGCTTATATTCATAAATAAGCTTACAGTTAAAGATGAAACTGAAAAGCCTGAAAAGATCCACCCGCTTGAATTATGGCGGACCTTTGATAAAAAGCTTAAAAACCTTTTAGTATCAGATATCCTTGTCCGTTTTTGTGAACAGATCCCGTATGTATTTGTTGTAATCTGGTGCCTTAATGTTGTGAAAGTCTCGGCTAGTGATTTCGGTCTTCTTACTGCGATTGAAATGGTTACATCAGCTCTAATCTTTATACCGGTTGCAAATTACTCTGATAAGCTTGAGAAAAAACCTTTTATAGTCATAACTTTTGTTTTCTTCACAATATTCCCGTTTATGCTTTATTTCAGCAATACTTTCTGGCTGCTGGCAATAGCATTCTTTATCAGGGGATTAAAGGAATTCGGTGAGCCAACCCGCAAAGCGCTTATACTGGAGCTTTCACAAAAAGGGGTTGAAGCCAGAAGCTTTGGAATGTATTATTTTGTGAGGGATGGAATTGTTGCATTTGCCGGTTTCCTTGGCGGTGTTTTATGGCAGGTAAGCCCTGAGCTTAATCTTTTCCTTGCTACAGCATTCGGTGTACTTGGCACACTTTACTTTGCAGTTTACGGCAAAGGTACCGATGCAAATAGCAAAGCGGCTATATAGTGGCATAGTGATTATCTTTGGAGTACATCAACTGTGTTGTTACGCGCAATGACACAGTCAGTGCATTCCAATAAAAAAATTATATTAATTCA
>JAPUEV010000410.1 GCA_027492415.1 Ignavibacteria bacterium | reverse complement strand
CATAACATGCTTGAGCCTTCTATAAAAGAGAGTATGCTTTATTACAGCAATGCTTACCTGGCTTTTTCCCGGGGTGATTTTGAAAAATGCCTGGAGCATGAATCAAAGATCAATTATGATACATTTCAGCAGCGGTATTACCTCAGGGACCTTCGGTTATGCTCACTGTATGAGCTTGGGAAATTTGAAACTGCATTAAGCCTGATAGATTCCTATAAGCATTTTATTAAAAAAGATACTAACTATACGAATAAAATGAAGCAGGGCTACATGCTATTCTTAACATTTATGAATGACCTTATCAGGCTCAGATCCGGGATCTCACGAAAAAACATATTAGATATCAGGGAAAAGCTCCTGAATTCTCATCCAATGAGAAAAGACTGGTTATTAAAGAAATTTGAGGAATTTTAAAGCTGTATTCAAATATTTATAGAATAAATTCTGGGATAATTTATCTGAATAGTTTTTTTTATCTTTGTGAACAACCACATTTCATAACAAATTTCACACAATTTAAATGCAAGAACCGGAAGTAACACCTGAATTAGCCAAAACTTTTGGCTTAATGGAAGAAGAATATAACAGGATACTCGATATATTAGGCAGAAAGCCAAGCTATACTGAGCTTGGTATATATTCTGTAATGTGGTCAGAGCACTGCTCATACAAGAATTCGATACTGGAGATTAAGAAGCTTCCCCGCTCAGGCGGAAGGCTGCTTGTTGGCGCAGGTGAAGAGAACGCGGGACTTGTTGATATCGGTGACGGGCTTGCAGTTGCATTTAAAATTGAATCACACAACCACCCTTCTGCAGTTGAGCCCTACCAGGGCGCTGCAACCGGTGTTGGGGGTATTCTGCGGGATATTTTTACAATGGGAGCACGGCCCATTGCAGCATTAAACTCACTGAGATTTGGCAGTATTACTACCCCCCCTAATCCCCCCCTTGGCAAGGGTGGGACGACTGATTTATCAGACGGAGGTGTCACACGCACAAAATATCTTTTCAAAAATGTTGTGAAAGGAATTGGAGATTACGGCAATTGTTTCGGCGTTCCTACAGTTGGAGGTGAAATTTATTTTGATGAAAGCTACCGGGATAATCCATTAGTTAATGCAATGGCAGTTGGCATAGTGAAGCATGATGAAGTCGCAAAGGCAACCGCTAAAGGAACAGGTAATCCGGTATTTATAGTTGGCTCATCAACAGGCAGGGATGGCATACATGGCGCGACATTTGCATCAGAAGAAATCTCTGAAGCATCTGAGGCAAAGCGTCCTTCGGTTCAGGTGGGCGACCCGTTCACAGAAAAGCTGCTGCTGGAAGCATCGCTTGAGCTTATCAAAAGCGGTGTTGTGGTAGGTATGCAGGATATGGGCGCAGCGGGAATAACATGCTCAACCTGTGAAATGAGCGCAAAGGACGGCATGGGAATGGATATTAATCTGGACCTTGTACCGGCACGCGAAGAGAATATGTCAGCTTATGAATTAATGCTCTCTGAATCCCAGGAAAGAATGCTTGTAGTAATTCAGAAAGGCAAGGAAGAAACAGCAAAAGAAATATTTGAGAAGTGGGATCTGAATTGTGTACAGATAGGCACTGTGACAAACGGTCCTAATGTAAAAGTTTCATACCGCGGCAAAGTTGCAGCTGAAGTTCCCGCAAACACATTGGTTCTTGGCGGTGACGCCCCTGTATATGTGCGTGAATCAAAAGAACCTGAATATTTAAAAGATGTTCATAATTTTGATCAGACAATTCTGGCAGAACCAAATGATCTGAATAAGGTATTGCTCAATTTGCTTTCATCACCAAACATTACAAATAAGAACTGGGTATATGAACAGTACGATACTCAGGTTAGAACGAATACAATTGTAATGCCGGGCGGTGATGCATCGGTCGTAAGAATAAAAGGTACCACAAAAGCTTTGGCAATGAAAACAGATTGTAACGGCAGGTATGTTTACCTGAATCCATACAAGGGCGCTATGGCTGCAGTTTGTGAATCAGCCCGTAACGTTGCATGTACAGGCGCGGAGCCTCTTGCAATTACAAATTGCCTCAATTTCGGCAATCCTTACAAGCCTGAAGTATATCATCAGTTCCGTGAAGCGATCAGGGGAATTGGTGACGCATGTAAAAAACTTAACACACCTGTGACGGGGGGCAATGTAAGCTTTTACAATGAATCACCAGACTATGCGGTTTACCCTACTCCGACTATTGGTATGGTTGGATTAATTGAGGATATTGACTGTATGACAACCTCATTTTTCAAAAATGAAGGTGATATAATAGCAATAATAGGTAATCATAATTGCAGCGCTTCAGTAGGAGGAAGTGAATATCTTAAACAGCAGTACAATATTGTAAAAGGTGATGCTCCTGAAATTGATCTTGATACAGAAAGCAATTTAATTAATACTCTTGTTTCGCTTTCAAAAGAAAAGTGTATAAGCTCAGCTCATGATATTTCAGATGGCGGAGTAGGTGTAGCTATTGCAGAATCATGTTTAATAAACAGAACTTTACCCATAGGCTGCACTGTTAATATTACATACAATGGCAGGAAAGATTTTCATTTATTCAATGAATCCCATGGAAGAGCCGTTATTTCGTTTAATAAGGAAAAAGAGAGTATAATCAGGGATATTTGCAGTAAAAACAACACAGGTTTTACTATTATTGGCAAGGTTGGCGGAAGCCTTATTAGCATAAATAATGAGGTAAAATTACCGCTTGAAATTGCAAAAGATGCTTATTATAATTCGATATCGGCAATTATGGAAGATTAACTTCAGAAAAGGCAATATTATTGATAAAACTGTTAAATTTCTGATTTCCTTGCCTTAAATAAAGTTAAATTAACATTTACAGTAGTTTTAATGAAAATAAAAAGCATAAGTTATAAATTTATATGGGTAGCAATGCTTTTTATGTACTTAAATGTATTTTCCCCCTTTAATGTTCAGGCACAGGTTAACCTGCAGCAAAATTTTTCCCTTACAAATCTTAAGCTGAAACAATCTCCCCGTGAATTTAAGCTTCCTGATAAGAACAGCAAAACATCTTCAGTACTGCCAATATCAATTGGGGTGCTTGCTGCAATTTATCTTTTAAACCCGCTGGTAGAGTATACTGAACGCAAAGTATACGCCGGATTAACCAAGGAATTTTCAATTGGTTTCGGCAAGATGGGCGAACACAGAACTGCCATCGAATACTCTATGATATTTGGCGGAAATATCAGGCACTATTTACGATTTTCGTATAAGTATGATATATTGCTTTCAACGGGAATTGAGCCTTCGCACATGCTGCAGGGTACCTCAGTTGTATCAATAGGCGGCGGATATTTTACTGATTTTAAGGGTAAAGGTGTTTTCCCTGAGATCACTTACGGTTACTCTATCAGGAACCACAAGCTGTTATTTTATCCTCATGTAAAGATAAGGCATACGTTTATGCTGACAAAAGATAAATCTGATATAACGGATTTTTCTTTCGGTATCATATTAGGAATAGCTAACCCCTTCATTGATGTAGATATAAGCAGAAAATATTAAGCTTTTTATAAAACAATAAAGTTACTTTGTTAAATAATATAATACCCAAATCTGTACAGAAAATGCTGATAGAAGTATGGGGAATTTATAACTTCTCTATACGCTTTTTTAAGGAAGTTATTAAACCACCATATAATATCAGTGAGCTGGTTAAACAATTCTTTCAAATAGGCAACAAGTCACTTGCCTTAGTTGGCATAACGGGTTTTATAATCGGGTTTGTACTGGCACTCCAGGCGATTCCAACGCTGCAGCCATTTGGCGCAACATCGTTAATACCTGCTATGATCGGGATTTCAATTGTACTGGAAATTGGCCCTGTTATTTCAGGGTTAATTTGCGCCGGAAAAATAGGCTCCAGTATAGGCGCTGAGCTTGGCTCGATGAAAGTTACTGAACAAATTGATGCAATGGAAGTATCGGCATGTAACCCTTTTAATTTTCTGGTTATAAGCAGGGTACTTGCCACAACACTAATGATACCACTGCTAATTATATATGCTGATACAATTGCTCTCCTGGGTGGATATATTGCATTAAATATTGTCAGCGATGTTTCAATTAGATTATACTTTCAGTCAGTATTTGAAGCATTGACAATTGCCGGTCTGATAGGTCCGGTAGTTAAAACGTTTTTCTTTGGATTTACAATAGGTATTGTTGGCTGCTATAAGGGATATAATGCCGATAAAGGCACTGAAAGCGTAGGGATTGCAGCAAATACATCTGTAGTAATCTCTTCGTTAATGGTTATAATCTGGGATATGCTCGCGGTTCAAATAACAAATATAATATTATAAAAATTGGATAGCCCGGAAATAGTAATAGATATTGAGCATTTAAAGAAATCTTTTGGCAAATCTGAGATTCTTAAAGATATAAATCTTAAAATAAACCGCGGTGAAACTGTTGTCACCCTGGGGAAATCAGGTACAGGTAAATCTGTAACATTAAAATGCATTGTCGGGCTAATAACCCCGGATTCCGGGTTAGTTAAAGTACTTGGTAAAAATATCCCGGATCTTTCTTATGAAGAACTGCAGCACATGCGGAAAAAGATCGGTTTCGTTTTTCAGAGCGGTGCGCTTTATGATTCAATGTCAGTCAGGCAAAACCTGGAATTCCC
>JAPUEV010000409.1 GCA_027492415.1 Ignavibacteria bacterium | reverse complement strand
TTACACCTGAAAAGCTGATATCTTTAACCTGTGCTTCATACTTCGGGTCAATTCTTCTTTCAAGCCAAACAAATGATGTGTTCTTGGCATTCAGCTTATCCATGTAAAAGCTTTTGTCCTTTTTGAAGATATCCGCAAATACCTGCGCACCTGAATCTTTGTTATCAACCATGTTTGGGTCAGCTGCAAATGAATACATTACAATGTTGGATACCAGTGAGTTCATCTTGCGGTCAAATATTATTCCCCTCGATGATTTTAACGATATCCTGCTTTCATACTGCTTTTTGGCAGCAATCTGGTATTTGGCTGCATCCAGCACCTGTATTGTGAACAGCTTATAGAGTATTACAAGAAATAATAAAGCGAATACGGCCATGAAGAGAACTATCCTTCTGTCCGTATTCGCTGTAATATTTGTGTTTTTTCTTTCCCGCATTAAAAAACCGCCCGCTTTACCGGGCATTAAAACTTTTATTTATTTTATTGAGCTATGTTTTCCAGTTCAGACCTTTCTATGGTGATCTTCTTTGGCTTATTGGATGAATAATTCAGTCCAAGCTTATCTATAGCTGTATTTTTAATATTATCAATATTGGTTAAACGCTCTATTTCAGTCTGTAAATTGTTGTTCGATGTAACGGTTTTGTTTATTTCTGTCCTTGTATTGTTGCTTTCAACTACCAGTGAGTTTACAGCTATTATGTTGTTGACAAAGAAGACTATTATTCCCGCGGTTATAAAGAACATAACCATCAGGTTAAAAAGCGAAACCTTTCTTTGTCTTACACTTCTCATTTCATATATTTATTTTTGCTGCCTTTTCCTTTGCTGTTTTTTTCTGCTGCGCGAAGCTTTGCGCTTCTTGATCTTACATTTACTTCAATTTCTTCTTCAGTTGCCTCAACAGGCTTCTTTGTAATAACCAGTAATTTTTCATCGCTTCGGAATGCATTTTTAACAATCCTGTCTTCCAGCGAGTGGTACGATACCGCTACAATTCTTCCGCCTTCATTCAGAACTCCTGTGCCCTCTGCCAGCACCTGCTCAAGATTTTCAAGCTCGTTGTTAACTTCAATTCTTATCGCCTGGAAAAGTCTTGAGAGATCACTGTTTAGAAATCTTGGAGGCACTTTGCTTTTCAAAAGCTCAACAACATCAAATGTTGTATTAAAGCTTTTAATTTTTCTCTGCTGAACAATTTCCTTAGCGATCTGTCTGCTGTAACGCATTTCCCCAAAAGTGTAGAATATCCCTGCCAGCTCTTTTTCATCATAAGTATTCATCACATCGCCTGCAGTCAGCTTTTGATCTTTATCAGCTCTCATATCAAGCGCTGTATCCTGCTGGTAGCTGAAACCCGCCTCATGGCTTAGCTGGTAGGTCGATAGACCCAGATCCATAACTATACCATCAACAGCTTCAAAACCGGCATCTTTTATGATATTTGCAATATCACCAAAGTTGCGCTGCATGAAAATTATCCGCTCTTTGTAATTTGAAAGAACATTCCCGCAATGAGTGATAGCATGAACATCTCTATCTACAGCTATTACAACGGAATCTTCAGTTGAATCCAGTATTTTTTTAGTATAACCGCCGCCTCCGAGTGTGCAGTCAACATAAACCCTTTTCTGTGAATCTGCGGAAGTTTTGGGGCTTCCGGTGCTGCTGTTAATAAGAAAATCTAACGTCTCATTTAATAGTACAGGTTCATGATAGAATTCTTCATCCAATTTCTACTCACCGGTATTTTTTGAATAAAGCCTTGTCATAACCTTCTGCATTACGCCTTCGTATGAATCTGCGCTGCCTGTTAAATATTTATTGTATGTTTCAGGGTCCCATAATTCAATACGTTCAAGCTGACCCAGAAGCAGTATATCCTTCTTTATTCCAACAAGCTCTTTTAGCTGTTGCGGAATAAGTATTCTGTGCTGGGAATCAATTGTAAGCTCATCGGCATAAAAGAACATTTGCCTTCTCATCAATACTTCTTCATCAGTGTATGGATTTGTGTTCCGTACGGTTTCCAGAACTTTAGCCCATTCATTTGACGGAAATAGCCAGATGCATTTATCCCTGCCAAGGGTAACATTCAATATATCATTGGCATCCGGCAAAATATGCTTGCGGAACTTGGCAGGAATTATAATTCTGCCTTTTTCATCAATAGATGTATTTGTATTCCCTTGAAACACTAATGTTTTTTTAGTTATTTTTGTGAGTTTTGAAAGCTTTTAGGGTAAAAGTGAGGCGAAATCCCAAATCCTCCACTTCCCTCCAATTTCCTCCACTACAAAAATACGAAAAAAAATCCATATGTCAAGGGTTTTTTCGCTATTTTTTCAATTTTTTTAAATTTTTATTTAAGGGTAAAATTCGGATGTTTCTGTGCTGTAAATCTGTGTTACTATATTATACTAGAAAATATGGAACACTGTGCCTGTTGCCTTTGAAAATAGAAATATTCCCAATACGATAAGAACTATACCTGCGTAAAAATTCAGCTTGCTGATTGTGTTCTGATTTATCCTGTGTTTATTGCCGGCAATTAGTTTTAGCAGCAGCCAAAACCATAGCACTGTCCCGGTAAACGCGCCGATTGCAAATAAAAATCCTCCCAGTATAGAGCTGTTTAAAACTCCAAAGCTCTTTACATAGCTTACAAGTATTACCCAAGATGCCGGTAACGTTATAGATGAGATGCAAAGCATAACACCCATTAAGAACTGCCCGAAAAGGTTTGTTTCTGTCTGGGGAACATGTGATTTAGCGGCAAATTCCTTTGCCCTGCCCTGTGCCTTCGTCAAATGTTTTGTTTCCTTAGCTTTAAGCTCTTCCAGGTCAAGCTTAGAACGCATTATTTTAATACCATAAACTATAACCACAACACATCCTGCGTAAGTTAAAATTATCTGGATGAGATTTATGTTATTGTTTATTGCATCTTCAAAGCTGACAGGTAAAAAAGATATAAATAATGATATTCCACCGAAAGCAATGATAGCATATACCATATCCATAAATCCCGAGCCTGATGCAATAGCCATGCCCTCTTTTACTTCACCTTTAAATCCTTTGGATATCAGCGCAAAGGCAATCGGACCCAGCGGCGGCACCGATACAACAAAACCCGTAACTATCCCCGCAATAAGCGAATAAATAAGCGTGTATATCATTAAATTATCTGTTAATCCGCAATTTATCTATTTCTTGTAATATAAAAACCAACAAAAAAGCCCCCTGCTATAATAAACAGGAGGCATAGGTTAAAGTTCTTTTTAATTAATATTCTTTTGTTATTTCCCGGGTCTCAAGGTTCTCATTGAGTATCCTTAAAACCGCATCATGCACTCTGCCGTTTGTTACCAGCGCATTGCCGCCATAAATTGTGTCGTTTCCTTTAAGATCTGTAAACCTTCCGCCTGATTCTTCAACACATATCTTAACAGATGCAACATCATAGGGTGCAACGTGCGGGTCTATCATCATTTCAGCCCTGCCGTTAATAATAAAGCTGTGCCCGTGGCAATCGCCAAAACCGCGGTTGTAGTAGGTCTGATATACAAGGTTCATGAAATTATTTTTATAGGGTTCGGTTAATATATAATCCAAACCACCGTGAATAAGATATGAATCTTTAATTGAGCGAATCTTGCTTACCTTCGATCTTTTGTTATTATAGTAACACCCCATTCCTTTAGCAGCATATATAAACTCATTAATACCGGGCATTGAAATTACCCCCAGCACAATTTCTCCCTGAAATTCCAGCGCAAGGAGTGTTCCCCAGAACGGGTATTTGCGCATGTAGTTCTTGGTCCCGTCAATCGGATCAATTATCCATTTAAATTCCGCTTCATTTACAGAATTGCCGTGCTCTTCTGCAAGTATGCTGTGTTTAGGATAGTTATCCTTTATCCTGTTAATAATAAAGCTCTCAGCTTTTACATCAGCAATTGTGACCGGTGTCAGGTTTTCCTTTACCCTGTATTTTATCTTCCTGCTGTAATATTTAACTGTAATTGCATTTGATTTCTTTACAGTCTTTATTGCAAATTCCAAAAGCCGTTCAAGATGTTTCTTTTTTAACTTGGTCATTATTAAAATTAAAATATTGCTGTTAAGTTCAGGTTAAAGGTAAATTCAAACTTAATTAATTATTTATTTTGCTTCAAAAAATAACAGTTTATTCAGATACCCCAAACATTTTCCTAACAAAGATAGGATAACTTTGAAACAAAAACATCTATGAAAATAGCTCATATATCAGACCTTCACCTTGATGTAAATTATAAACCTCAAAACCTCGCAGGTACTCTCCGGCTGCTTGAATACATATCTGCAAATAATTTTGATCATATTGTAATTTCAGGTGACCTCACTGAAAACGCGGAAAGTCCCGCTTTTGCCCTGGCACGCAATACTTTCAACAGGTTCGGCTTACTGCATCCTGATAAGCTGACAGTCACAATAGGTAACCACGATATTTACGGGGGCGTTCACCTGGCTGAAGATGTTGTTAACTTCCCTGGAAAATGCCGGAGGACAAATTTTCACAGTAAAGTTAAGGAATTCGCATACCATTTCAGGGAAACATTCGGCAAATCTTACTCAGCGAGCAGCAATATTTTCCCCTTCGTTAAAGAGCTTGATGAAATCGTATTTGCCGGATTTAATTCCATAGCCTACTACTCATTTATAAA
>JAPUEV010000408.1 GCA_027492415.1 Ignavibacteria bacterium | reverse complement strand
TCGGGTCCGGTAACGCCAAGATAGACCGATGGAAAAAACTCAAACTTACGCTCCCTTAAAAACGCTGCATTGCTGTTATACCACTTTTCATCGTACGGATCGCTCATATCGGGGAACCTTGTGCCAAGTGTACTGTCATTTTCACCAATTAACGGATTATCACCCATGAAATTGATGTGATCGTAAATTAATGATACTCCCCCGGTTTTAAACCTGGGGTTCAGGTAACCTGCTTCATCAATAATAATTACATTCTTTACACCAAGAGAATTCAAAACATAAATTGGATGCGCGGCTTCACGCATTTTATACCCGTTATAAAAATTAATGTGTCCGTTCAGTATATAAAAATTCTTTTTGCCGTCTTTAGTCTGCGCGAAAATAAACTCGCCCTCACTGCTGCCTTCACCGCTGAATGCCGGCGGGATATCAGAATACTTTATTTTCTTTACAGCTTTATAGTCTTTCAGGAATGAAGGATCTTTATAAGTTATTACGGCAAAATTCACATTGCCTTTAAAAGGCGAAGAGGCTTTTATAAAATCTGCCGAAAGCTTTATCTGTTCTTTTTGTTCTGTCATGAATTAATAGTAATGATGTATTAATTAAACGATAGCATTTCAATTGTTTTGCGTGTGAGCAGTGTCATTTTGGGCTCTGCTTCAGCCGCGGCTTCAAGTATATGAGCCAGTACAGCGGGCTTTAATGTATCCGGCAGCCCCATATCTGTGATTATGGATAGCCCCAGAGTTTTAATTCCAAGATTAGCGGCAACCGTAGCCTCGGGTATTGTGGACATACCCACGGCATCTGCGCCGAACTTCCTTACCATCCGGTATTCAGCTTTTGTTTCCAGAGCGGGTCCGTGCAGTGAAAGGTAAACACCTTTCCTTATGCTTATCCCGTTTTCAAGCGCTGCTTTTTCTGCCACTTCAATAATCCCGCGGTCATAAATGCATTTATTGTAAGTTGGAAATTTAAAATTTTTAAGCGGAGTATCATAATGAAAATTAATATGGTCACGCATAATCATCAGGTCAGCTTTTTTATAAAACGGGTTCAGTCCCCCGCATGCATTGGATACTATAAGCGCCTTTACGCCAAGCTGCTTCATTATCCTTACGGGGTATGTAATTTCTTCGTGGGAATAATTTTCGTAGTAGTGGAACCTCCCCTGCATCACTACGGCGTTCTTGCCTGAAATGCTGCCGAGTATCAGGTTACCGTGGTGTGATTCAACAGTTGAAACGGGAAAGTGGGGAATTTCCTTGTAATCTATCCTGTGCTGAATGTTAATATCTTTTACGAGTCCACCCAGCCCTGTGCCAAGTATTATGCCAATATCAGCGGTAAAGCCTCCTGTATGATCTCCTAAAAAATCATAAGTGGCTTTTGAATGTTCATCATTTCGGATTACTTTTCTCAAACGGGGGGAAATATTTATTTATGTTCGATTTTTTTTGGAGTTATTATGTTCGACTCCTACGGAGTCGTATCAATAAATCAGATCTTAATCTACAAACGTATGACCCCTACGGGGTCAAAGCCATTTGTGAAACTATGAATACAAATAAGGTTACAAAATCAAAATTAATTTTTATTTGCTGCCCTGGTCATCAAGACCCATATTGAGGCTGCCAAGATTCAGACCGAAAGTATTTGAAGGCTGTTCTTCTTCCTTCGGGCTTTCGTTTACAGAAATATGCTCCATAGAAGGGATGCTTGATTCAAAATTAATTATCTTCCTGTTCTTCTGGTAGTCTTCAATGGAATTCAGCTTTTCTGTGAGATAATTCTTGATGTCGTCAATAACAGCTTCGTTCTTCTGCCTAAGCTCATCAAGCTCCTGCTTCAGGTTGTAGAACTGTTCCTGTGCCTGTACTTTTGTTTTGCTTGAAAGGAACTCAGCTTCTTTTATAATAAGCTCTGCCCTTTTCTTCGCGTTATCAACTATATCTTCAGCCATATCCTGTGATTTCACAATAGCTTTCTGGAAAGTTTTTTCATTTTCCCTGTAAACCTGTATCTCGCTGGTAAGCTCTTCCTTTTCTTCGGTAAGCTTCCCTGCCTGTTCCTTGAGCATTTCAATTTCACGACTTAAGTTCTCTACAGTATTTCCCACAGTATCCAGATATGCTTCAACTTCGCTGACATCGTAACCTCTCATGGATTGTTTGAATTCCTGTTTTTTGATGTCTATTGCTGATAGTCTCATTTTTTAATTGCTCCCTGTTATATAGTTTTGCTGCTTATCTTAATTATTATAATTACAAATATAATACCAAAAACAAAAAAATATATATCTTTATGAAAATTTATTAGCGTTTACCGAAGATTGCCGAGCCAATGCGAAGCATGTTAGAGCCTTCTTCAATTGCGATATCATAGTCTGAGGTCATACCCATTGACAGATACTTCATATCAACACCGGGAATATTATGGCTTTTAATCTCCTCAAAAAGCTCCTTAAGCTGCCTGAAGTTCCCCCTTACAATATCACGCTCTGCGGAGTCTTTTTCATTTTCCATCATCCTGCCGACAGTCATTAAGCCTTTTACTTTTATATTTTCAAAAGCTGAAATTTCTTTAACAAGCTTTAAAGCATATTTGGGGTCGCAGCCTGTTTTCTGGTCTTCCCCTGAGGTATTAACCTGTACAAGGCATTTTATCACGCGGTTGATCTTAGCTGCTTCAGACTGTATCTTCTGCGCAAGCTTTAAGCTATCAACAGAGTGAACCAAAAAAACGAAAGGGACGATAAATTTCACTTTGTTTGTCTGCAGGTGGCCTATAAGGTGCCAGTGTATTATCCTGTCACGGAACTCAGTTTCCTTTTCCAGCAATTCCTGCACCCTGTTCTCGCCAAAATCAAGCTGGTTGTAATCAAGCGCTGAACCAATTGCATCCGCCGGGAAGGTTTTACTTACTGCAATAATGTAAATTTCCTTCGGGTCACGGCCTGCCTGGCTGCATACCCTGTTTACCTTACTCCGTATCTTTAACAGATTTTCTTCTATATAGTCGTACAGCCCTGCCAATACTTTCTTTTATAAATTGCAGAATTCCTGTAAAAATATCACTTACATAGCCAATATTCAAGATAAATAGTATAATAGGCTTATTATTAATAGTAATATAGGGTAATATTGAGAGGTAATTGTAAACAATGGTAAAACCGGAAAATTTTCGTTGTAATGCAGAACAAAATTGATTATTATTATATCAATACCAACAAAATAAGATGAAAAAATATATACTTTTTATTGTTTTGACCCTCGTTTTTAAAACCTATGCACAGGAAAGCTTTTTGCCGCATTACGTTACTGATATGGAGCGCGCGCAAATGGAATATTTAAGAACTCACCCGGTACCGGTTGAGGTAATGGACCCAAATCCCCCGCCCGGACCTGTAAGAACAATGGCTGAATGGGAAGAGCTGCAGGCGCTGCAGATAACATGGACCTCACAGCTGCCCATATTAAGACAGATAGTAGATTACGCGCAGGATGAGTGCATTGTATATATCATCTGCACTGATTCAAACAGTGTAAAAACATACTTAACATCAGTCGGGGTACCGTTAACAAATATCAGGTTTCTGGTCACATCATTCAACAGCATATGGTGCAGAGATTACGGTCCATGGACGGTTTACTCACAGAACATAGATACATTAAGGATAATTGACTGGAAGTATAACAGGACTGCCAGGCCGCTGGATGACGCTTCTCCTGTTTTTGTTGCAAACTATATGGGTGTGCCTATTCACCAGACACTGAACTCACCAAATGATTTTGTTAACACAGGCGGCAACTTTATGGTTGATGGCCACGGTACGGCATTTGCATCAAAGCTTGTGCTTTCAGAGAACGGACCGGGCAATCCATATGGAGTTTCAGTGAAAACTGAAGCACAGATAGACCAGATACTGAATTCATACATGGGTATTAACAGGTATATCAAGATGGAAACGCTTCCATATGACCAGATACATCATATTGATATGCATATCAAGCTTTTGGATGAAGAGACTCTGCTTGTCGGCGAGTATCCCGCAGGCATTGCCGATGGCCCCCAGATAGAGCTTAACCTGCAGTATGTACTTAACAACTTCCAGACATGTTTTGGCAAGCCATACAAAGTTGTAAGGATACCAATGCCGCCGGGACCAAACGGCCAGTACCCGAATAACGGCGGTGACTACAGGACATATACCAACAGCGTGTTTGTGAATAAAACTGTTATTGTACCTACATATGCACAGCAGTATGATACAACTGCGCTCAGGATATACAGGGAGTCATTACCGGGATACAGGGTCGTAGGCATTGACTGCAATGCTATAATACCTTCACTCGGGGCAATCCACTGCATAACAAAAGAAATTGGAGTAAGCGAGCCTGTATTTATTTCACACTCAGCTCTGCGGAATACAAACAATACATCACAGCCGTATGAAGTTAAGGCTTATGTAAAATCCAAAAGCGGAATATCAGCAGCAAAGATGTTCTGGACTGTTGATACCGCAATGGGATTTACACAGGTTAATATGACAAATATCGGTGATACATTCAGAGCAAACATCCCTGCACAGCCATTAAACACAAAAGTTTACTATTATATTTCTGCAACATCAGTCAGCGGAAGGACAGTTACCAAACCGCTTCCGGCTCCATCGGGTAACTTCAGGTTCACAATTACCAATACTGTTGGT
>JAPUEV010000407.1 GCA_027492415.1 Ignavibacteria bacterium | reverse complement strand
GAGCCCAAGGATACCGAACTACAAGCTTGAAAAATGCCACAAAGAAAATCCGCTCTTCCAGACAAGTACAACACTCACATTAAGAACAAGCTTAAAAAGTATGATACTGAACTTATGGGATGAAAGATCAAAAAGGCTTATAAGCTTTGGAGATCTTAAGAAGCTGGGTTATTTTAAACAAATAGCATAAGAATTTTATTATCGAATATTTTTAAAAAGGCTCTTAATAAGAGCCTTTTTTGTTTTTACAGCCGTATGCTTTTACATGCATTATATTGTATAAATGAAAAACGCAGGCTGAAGACCTGCGGCTACTGATTTGATTCCCCTCTTGAGAGGGGTGGCTCGCTACGCCTGCCCATGGCACGGAAGAGCCGGGGTGTGTTCAGCTTACTCTGATGCTATCCAGCAATCGCCGGTATCGATATCCATTCCGTTAATTTTCATGTAAAGGAATAACTGCATTTTATACCCTGCGAGCCATTTTACAGCTGTTTCTATTAATGCCTGGCCAAGAATCATGGGTTCATTCCACGGCAAGGTTACTTCCCTGCTTAATAATTCATCATCTGTAATATTTTGCAGCAATGAATTTATCCGGAGCATTTGCTCATCCATCCTTTCAGGGAATTCTTCAGCCTTCATCGATATACCGTGGTCACGGTTACGAATATAGTTTCCTTTCTGCTTTTCGGGATCTGTTTCCACAAAATTTTCCACGCATGAAACGGCATTCCACGACAGATATTGAAGTAATTCAAGAGTTGTTCGCATTCCGGTATAGGGAGAGTAGCTGTACATTTCAACTGGAATCATTGAGAACAGCCTTTTACAAATAGCTGTTTCCTTTTGGAGAGTATTGAGTATTTGTTGTTTATGCGTCATATTTTAGTTTATTAATATTATAAAACTGAACACTGATACCGTAGATTAAACGGATTTATACTGATCTTAATTCCGGTTCTTCATCCATTTTACCATATACCGTAATTATTACAACATGGTATAACACAACTATTACAGGTATAAGGATAAACATCCAGTGCGCTGCATAATTGAAGATATACGTATAAACCATTATTAGACCAAGCAAAAAAGCTATTACTGCAAATAATATTTTTTTTCTGAAATATATGTAGATTAATAAAATAGAAGAAATTAACCCTGATAACACAAAACATACCAGCATTATCCATAGAACATAAGTAAATACCATGTCAATTGATTCTGAGCTTCCATCAACCTTTACAAAGAATGACACCAAATACTTGACAAGCAATATATATACCGGTATTTGCAGACAGATTAGTATTTTCCAAAGAAGCCGTAATTTATTATTACCGGTCATATAGTTTATTCAGAGTTGATCTGTTAAATCTTTATTAAATGCGTTAAGCCACATTAGCTATGATCCGCTTTAGCTTCCTTCTTCTGTTTATTGAAATAGAAGTATAACGGAATACCAATTGCTACCAGAAGCATTCCGAACACGGCATTCCTTACGTTGTACCATATACTGAATCCAACAAAGAACGCAGAAAACACTACAAAGAAAGCCGGCAGCAGCGGGTAGCCGAATGCTTTATAAGGCCTCTCGGCATTGGGCATTTTCTTACGGAGGACAAACACTCCATACGCACCCATACCATAGAATATCCATGAAACAAATATCAGCATATCGGTCAGCTGGTCAAAAGTACCTGTCATAGTAATCAGGCTTGCCCACATACCCTGTATAAGCAGCGATGTACCGGGTGTTTTATATTTATGATGCACGTCTTCAAGCTTTTTAAAGAATAAGCCATCTTTAGCCATTGCGTAATAGACCCTTGCGCTTACAAGTATTGTTCCGTTAGTTGTACCGAAAGTGGAAACCAATACTGCAATTGCAACAAATGTTCCGCCCCAGTCACCAACTGAGCGCTTCATAACATCAGCGGCAAGGAATGTTGAATCTTTCATAACATCAACCGGAAGTACATAAAAGTAAGCGAGATTTACCAGAAGGTAGACCGCAATTACAAAGAACATACCGAACATCATAGCCTTTGGGATATTCCGCTGCGCGTCTTTTACTTCGCCTCCCAGGTATGTAATGTTATTCCACCCGTCATACGCCCAGAATGCGCCGCTTAGTGCAAGAACAATTCCGCCCAGCAGACTGCCTGAGGGATACTGGAACGCTGCATTTACGAACGGTGAAAAGTTTGCCGCAGAACCTGCTCCCATAGTTAATGCAAGTACAACAATGAACGCAATTGCGACATTTTTTAAGACTGTAAAGATATTTTGTACAACACCTCCGAACACCACGCCGAAGTAATTAACCGTTGAAAGGAACATTATAAGGAATATGGTAAGCATCTTTAAACCAATATCCTTAAGCGGATAAAGATCAAGGATTACCTGCTCTCCCCATTTAAGTGAAAAGCCCCATGCTTCCCATCCTGGTGATAGATGCGGGGTTGGGAAGAAATATTCAAAATAACCGCTGAACACATAAGCAATGGAAGCGATGGAGCCGGTCTGTATTACCGCAAAAATTGCCCATCCGTAAAGGTAAGCAGTAAAGTTACCGTACATTTCCCTGAAGTAAACATACTGTCCGCCTGCCCGCGGAAGAATTCCCGCAACTTCTGCATTTGTTAATGCACCTATCAGACTGATTATACCGGCAACAAGCCAGATTATCAGAATTATTCCCGGCGCGCCTAACTCACCTGACATCGAAGCAGATTTCTTGAAAATCCCGGAACCAATCATAGAGCCTATTACAATAGTAACGGCAGTGAATAATCCAAGCTTTCTGACTAAACTGTGCTTTTCACCCATAATTTTTCAGATTAATTTAACCCCGCAAAATACAAATGTTTAATTTTAATAGCAATTTTCAATATTTTGCTTAACCCGGCGATAAAAGTCATGTTCGGCAGTTGTTAATACGTAATTTAGTTTTGACTATTACATAAGTTTATGTTATCTTCGTTTTCTTCCAGTTTAAAATTTTAGGGGGCTATTTATGAAGGCTAGACTTTTTACAGTTTTAGTTGCTGCATTGTTATCTCATGTACTGTATTCACAGGTATCTACTCAGTGGATCACAAGGTTCAACGGCTCAACGAACGGCAATGAATCACCAACATGCATGACAACTGATAGAGACGGAAATATGTATGTTTCCGGCTTTACAATTAATCCATCCAGTGACCATGATTTTTTCACAGTAAAATATAATTCATCAGGCGAAGAGCTTTGGAAAGAAGCTTTCAACGGTTCAGGAAATAAAGCTGACCAGGTTAATGCTATTGCTGTTGACGCTAACGGAAATGTTTACGTAACAGGCTCAGCAACCAATGAAAGCGAAATGCTTGATATTGTAACAATAAAATATGATGCAAAAGGCGAACAGGTTTGGGTAGCTAAATTCAACGGACCAGAGAACGGAAATGACGGCGGTGTTGGCATTGTTACCGATAAAGAAGGCAATATTTATGTTACAGGCTACTGCTCAGGCAACGAAGAATCCGTTGACATCTATACTATAAAGTATAGTGCAAACGATGGTTCTAAAATGTGGACTGCAGTATTTAACAATCCTATTAAAGATGTTGACTACCCTACTGCAATTTCAATTGATGAAGATAATAATATTTATGTAGCAGGCTACAGCCATTATACTTCTGCCGGCAATGATTTTATTACTATTAAATACACTTTGAACGGCGCACAGATATGGGCAAAAATATACGGCACTAAAGGCGATGATAAAGCTTCGGCAATTGCACTTGACCAGCGCGGAAATATTTATGTGACCGGGCAGGCAAACGGAGATTATGCGACTGTTATGTATAATCCATCAGGAGAGCTGCAGTGGGATGCAAAGTATAACGGGCCTTCAAACGGTTATGACCAGGCAACAGCAATTTGCGTTGATGATGCAGGTAATGTTTACGTTACCGGACAAAGCACCGGCAACGGCACAGGGGTAGATTACGCGACTGTAAAATATAATCCAATAGGTGTTGAGCTCTGGAACTCCAGGTTTAATGACCAGGGCAACAGCAACGATCTTGCTGCGGCCATATGCACAGATAAAATGGGAAGTGTTTATGTTACCGGCAGCTCATGGAACGGCTCTAATGATGATTACGCTACAATAAAATATAATCCAATTGGCGCAGAGCTTTGGATAGCTAAATATAACGGACCCGGCAACCAGGTTGATAAAGGCGTTGGAATGTTTGTAGATGATAAGGGCAATGTTTTTGTAACAGGCTCAAGCATTGGCACATCAACACAGTATGATATTGCGACTATAAAATATTCACAAAACGGACCCGAAGCTATTCCAAACTTATCCTCCCCTGCTTTAGGCGCATCAGGTATGAGGCCAAACCCGCAGCTTGAATGGCAGACCGTTAAAAACGCGGATTACTGCAGGCTGCAGGTTGCAATGGATAAAAACTTCAGTACTGTTGTAGTTGATACTCTGGTATCTGTTGTTTCAGGACAGTGCAGAGTAAGAGAAGGTATTTTGGAGAACAATACACAGTATTACTGGCGCACCTGCGCTGTAAATATTGCAGGCAGTGGCCAATGGACACCAATGTGGACATTCAGCGTACTGAATGCACCGGATTCACCGCAGCTGTTATCACCAAACAACGGCGCAGCCGGACAATCAGTTACACCAACACTAATATGGCAGAATTCACCTACCGCTGAATCATACCGCATA
>JAPUEV010000406.1 GCA_027492415.1 Ignavibacteria bacterium | reverse complement strand
CCTGAAATAACCAGGTCATATGTTCTGTTTCTTACTTTCTCAAGGTCAGCAGTCATAAACAGCTCTTTGTTATTTCTTATACTGTCAATTTCCCAGCCCATTTTCATGAAAAGGATAATTGAGCCGTTATTCTTCTTTGGCCAGTAGCCTTCCTGGAGAGTAAATCCTTCGTCAAGTCCTGTCTGGCAAAGCTTAATAATATGCAGCTTTGCAAAATTGAAATTACGGGTATCTTTCCTTGCGTAAGTGCAGTGGTTATGTATTATATCACCATAAACTGAAGAAAAATTGACGAAACAAAGTTCGTCTTTTTCATTTATAATTGTGAAGCTGAACTTCCATTTATCAACCAGGGGATTTAGAAAATATTCCTTAGATTCTTCTTTCCAGCCGTACACTGCTTCATGCTCTTTGCGTATATCATTAACAAACTTCATGAAATCATCCGAGCGTTTATCCATAAGCTCTTTAGTTATAGGTACAATTCTGAACCCATTTTCAGCAAGCCTGCCTGAAACGAATTCATGAAAGTTAACATCCATTAAGTTCATTGGTTTTGTTTTAAAAAGGAGTGACTTGTTTTTTTAAGACCCGAAATTATTCAGAAGAACCTGCCTGATAACATATGCTACAGATACTACCAGCACAATATAAAAAAACAGTGTTATAAAAGAGTATTTATTCACCATGTATTTCTTAAGGATACCTCTCCAGCCGCACTCTCTGCATTTGTATAAATTTGCCAGCCGGGTAAACTTTACAAAAGCTTCAAATGAATTTTTAGTCCTGCTTCTCCTTATAGTTCCTATTTTGGAACAGGAGGGGCACCTGGTGGTTTCAGGGAATGTTTTAAAAAAGATCCTTAGCTGCAATACTAATTAGGTTTAATTATCTTTTCTTTTGTACTGCCGTTGGTATTTACACCATTTGTTGATTTACCGTTGGTTCCGCCGGAATCTTTTCCTTTTTCAGAGCCGTAGTAGTAATAATAATATTTGTAGTAACTTCCGTAAGTTGCCTGGTAATCAAAGTTGTTAAGTATAACGCCAATAAATGTATCGTTGATCTTGTTCAGTGTATCAATTGTATTAACAAGCAGGTCAAGCCTGGTTTTGCTTGCCAGTGATACTACAACAGTTCCATCCACGTATGACGAAAGAAGCTCAGCATCCGTTACTGTTGCCAGCGGGGGAGAGTCGATCAAAATATAATCATACTTTGGCTTCATCATGTTCAAAAATGTCTGCATATGCTTTGAAGCAATAAGCTCCGCGGGATTTGTAGGAATGGTTCCGCAAGTCATTATATGCAGGTTGGGGAAAGATGTTTCCCTGACTGCTTCTTCAAGCGGAACAGTACCGAACAGGTAATCGCAAAGTCCGGGGTAACGTTTCATATTGAAGATGTTATGCATCCTGGGTTTCCTGAAATCGCAATCAAGCAATAACACTCTTGAAGATAATGCAAAGCTTGCAGCAAGGTTTGATGAAATGATGGTCTTGCCTTCTCTTGGAATTGAGCTTGTAATTAAAATTGTTTTTATTGGTTCAGGCTCAAGCTTTGAAAACTGCAAACGGGTTCTTAGAGTCCTGAAAGCTTCCGCGGGAACTGAATCGGAATTATAAGCAAGAACAAGCTCCTGCTCTGTGTGTGTATGCCTGCCCGCTTTAGGCTCACGCATAAATGTTGGTACCCAGCCAATAAGCGAAATACCGATATTTTCAAGATCTTCAGGTGATTTAACCGATACATCAAGGATGTTCCTTAATAATGCAAAGCCGTATCCTAAGCCAAGCCCTATTAATAAACCAATTGTAATGATAAGGAACCTGTTAGGCTTGGATGGAGCTTTAGGTATCTTACCGTAATCGATGATCTTTACATTATTCGGCTGTGACTCTTCATTAATTAACGCTTCCTGGTATTTTTCAAGCAGCATTAAATAAACTTTCTCATTAGCCATTCTTTCGCGCTCTAAGTTGGCATACTCAATGCTTTGCGCAGGCAGCTTATTGAACTTATCCTGGTACTTGTTAAGGTAGCCTTTTAACAGGCTTTCCCTGATCTTGTTCTGGCTGTTTAAAATTTTGGTCTCAAAATACTTATTTGAAATGCTTCTAAGCTCTTCGGGTGTGTTTGATTTTGCTCCGTCCATCAGAACGATCAGCTTCTCGTTCAGGTTCTTCTTCAGCTCATCGATCTTCCTGTTCGTTTCAATTAATGACTTATTGTTCTTAAGCAGCTCTTCATTACCTGTTTTTGCAAGATCACGCTGTATTTCAAGCTTTGCTATTTCCGTCTGCAGCTCTGATACATAAGGATCTGTTATCTTGCTCTCAAAATAATCAGTTGATTTTGGATCATACTTATCAAGCTCTGTTTTTATCTCGGTCAAAGCCTTGCTTGTTGACTGCAGGTCTATTAACGCGCCGTTGTAATTGCCTTCAATTCCTGAAAGTGTGTTGATGATCGAGTTTGCCTGTGCATTCAGCTCAACAACATTTTCAGTCTTAAGGAAGTTTGTCAGCTTGTCTTCTGTCTGAAGCAATGAATTGTATTTTTCCTGTACCTGTTTTTCAAGGAACTCGCGGTTTAGAGTTAAATGCCCGCGGTTGAACTTTAATGAGTAATCAGCGTATGCTTCGGCGTAACAGTTGGATATCAGGGCAGCTTCCTGCGGTGAGGGACTTTCCGTCTTAATAGATACGATATCAAGTCCTCTTTTCTGCGAAATTTCCGTAACACTTTGCAGAATATTTGCTATCTGGTTCTTGCTCTTAGGCTCAAGCTGGTTTTCAGGGTTTACAACCAAAAGATAGAACTGCATCTTGCCTTTTAATACCTGGAATGAATCAAGCAGTGAGGTTGCTGTCTTTTCACGAATTGCGAATGATTTTAAAATTTCTACTTCGTTATTAATGTATCTTTCGGGCAGCTCACCTTCAATATCAGAAAATATTTTGTTTTCCAGCACATTTTCCTTAGGTTTGGATAGTCTCATCGATGATGCCGATGCGTAGATATCAACCTGTGAATATGCGTAGAAATAAGATACTATCAATCCAACAGCAAGGCTAAGGAGTATAGGTACCTTGTTCCTTAATATAAGATTGAAATAAAACCTAATACTGTGAGAAGATTTTATATTAGAATCTATGTTGCTGAACGATTTTCCGTTTGAAGATGATTCCATATAATTTTAATTAATTTTAATTCTTTGATATTGTGATAAGTAGTGTGGCTATTGATACTATTGATGTAATTATAGGCACATAAATCTGCAGGTAATCCCTGAATGTATAGCGTTTTTCGCGAAGCACTACAACTACATCACCCGGCTGAAGAGTCGGGTTATTTTTTGGTTTTGTTGAGACCTGGTCTCCCCATAATATATCATCATAATTCAGCTTTATCACGGTAGCGTTTTTTGTAGGATCGTTTGCATTCCTTAATATCCGTATATCGTCTAAGTTAGAGTCTTCGATGGGTCCGCCGGCAAATGTTAACAGGTCAAGGAATGTTGTGTGTACCGGTACCCTGTACCTGCCGGGGTAGCGGATAAAGCCCCAGAGATTTACTTCCATGTTAACGCCGGTCGGGTCACTGAGATCGAATACTGAAACAGTACTGTTTTTCTGGGATAAACCTAGAATTAAGCTGCTATCAATCTGTGAATAGGAAATACCTGTGAAGACGAGTAATAATAACAGATATACTTTAAATTTCATCAATTTTTACTGATATTTTTAGGAAAATTCAAAACAAATATGATATTGTCAATACTATACAGCGTCATAAAATAATGATTTTTTGCCGTTTTTACAACGCAGATATACTTTAACATGGATAACATTTAAAGGGATGGAAGTTGATATTACATATGTTTAACGAATACTGTTGTTTATATCAGTATACTCATAAACCTTACATTTTGTTTATTAATTTCACTAAGAATATTATGAAACTAAATTTAGATTGATCGAAACAGAACAATGCAAGAATCAATTTATTTAGGCTAGAGAAAACACTTTGCAGTACAGTTGTTTTATTTGACAAGGGATTTGATAATTTTTAATTCTTCATTAATATATTTGAAAAATTTTTTCTTTTACAAAATATATCCTTTAATCCTATTAAAAAACTCCCGTTTTTCATATATTTGTAATCTATGAATATAGCATTTGTTTACCCCGGGCAGGGGTCACAGTACGTGGGTATGGCGCAGGATCTTTACGAAACATACCCCGAAATTAAAGAATTATACCAGCAGGCAAGTGAAATACTTGGCTATGATATCTCAGAAGTAAGCTTCCGCGGACCCGAAGATAAGCTGAAACAAACCTTCATTACCCAGCCGGCAATTGTAATGCACTCCGTTGCAGCCACAAGGCTGTTAAAGAACATTGAACCAAATTTTACCGCAGGGCACTCATTAGGCGAGTTTTCCGCACTTATAAAAGCCGGAGCGTTGAGCTTCGAAGACGGCATTAAGCTTGTTCAGCTGAGAGGTGAGCTTATGCAGCGCGCAGGTGAAGAAAATAAAGGTACCATGGCAGCAATAATAGGGCTTGATACCATAAAAATTATTGAAGTATGCCGCGATGCTTCTGAAATGGGGATAGTTCAGGTTGCCAATTTTAACTCACCGGGACAAATTGTGATATCAGGCTCAGTTGAAGGCGTTCACCGCGCAATGGCGCTTGCTAAAGAGCGCGGCGCAAAATTAGCCAAAGAGCTTGTTGTTCACGGGGCGTTCCACT
>JAPUEV010000405.1:3579-4793 GCA_027492415.1 Ignavibacteria bacterium | reverse complement strand
TGCACTCCAAAAAAAAAAACAATTCAAAGGAAGACACTTCAGAAGAAAAGAATGAATATGTTTATAGATACACATGCGCATTTAAATTACCCGGATTTATTAAAAGATATTGAAAGCGTATTAAGCCGCGCACGGGATGCAGGCGTTACAGAAATTATCATTCCCGCAACCACTTACAGAACATCACTTGAAATAACAGAGCTTGTACAAAAGCATGAGATGCTTTATGCCGCTGTTGGCATTCACCCCACCGAGCTTAAAGATTTTGAAGACTCACATTTACCCCGTATTGAAGAGCTTGCAAAAGAGAATAAAGTAGTTGCAATAGGCGAAATAGGGCTTGACTACTATTGGGAGCCTTATGATAAGGAGCTGCAATCAAGGGTTATCCGTGAACAGTTCAGAATTGCAAAGAGATGCAGCCTGCCTGTCATTATACATAACAGGAATTCCACCGGTGACCTGATGCAAATTGTAAGAGAAGAATATGACGGCGGTAAGCTTAAAGGGCAGTTCCATTCATTCAGCACAGGCACTGAAGAAGCTAAAGAATGCATTGAAATGGGTTTTTATATTTCATTCACCGGGAATATAACATATAAGCCAAATGCGGGGACGTTAATTGCTTATGAAATTGTGAGAAATACTGATGCAAAACATTTACTGCTTGAAACAGACACTCCCTACCTGCCCCCTGTGCCCTACCGCGGCAAGCAGAATGAGCCGGGATATGTTAAATATACCGCTGAGAAGATAGCTGAGCTTAAAGGAATGAGTATTGAGGAATTAGGCAGTATCACGAGTGCGAATGCGAAGCGGCTATATAAGATATGATGGTTCATGCACTGAAATAGTCAGCGCACTCCAATAAGGGAAAGGCACTGTTTATCAATTATTTATATTATAAAAAGTAACGATTAATATAACCCTAACAAACTTAACCGAAGAATAATACTTTTAACATTAAATTAATATTTACTTAACCAATAAATGTTAATTTTGAGTAATCATTTAACGGTTATGGAATACACAGAGTTTTTAAAACAGCCAGAAATTGAGAATAAGTTTAATAATATGCTTGATGAGCAGAAGCGGTATTACATGTCAGAACGTTTCATCAGGGATTTTGATAAAGCACACCGCGAATTAATGAGCATAAAAATGGCATTTCTTGATACAGACCTTTATTTTACATCACTGCATAAAACCAACAG
>JAPUEV010000405.1:0-3479 GCA_027492415.1 Ignavibacteria bacterium | reverse complement strand
AAATGGCATTTCTTGATACAGACCTTTATTTTACATCACTGCATAAAACCAACAGTAAATAAAAAAGCCCGTCATAATTATGACGGGCTTTTTTTTATATCTTAAAATTAATGCATATCGTGTTTAAAGTAATTATATCCTTTTGTATTTATCTTAACTTCAAAGGACATTCTGTAAGTACCGCCAACAACAGAAGCTTCTCTTGGAATTAATATTCCGTAAACATTTCTGCCGATGAAGTTAGCTGATGTGCCTTTTAGCCAGAATGAAAATACCGGCCTGGAGTCAGATGTGCTCATTGGAGCATTGAAATATCCCCATGCGCCGTTTCCATAAGTATCGTCAGAAGTGAAATCAAGCTCAGTTAAATTATTATCACTGTCCGGGATAACTGTAATTGTATCGAACTGTGCCTGTGTCATTGAAGCATATATCCTGTTAAAACGTGTCTGGAATCCCTGAACACGTGAAAAAAGATCTGTCAGGTCACCTGAGCGAAGCATATAATTAATAAACTGACCGGCGGAATCAGTTAAATTAGCATCTTTTGAAGCGCTGTCTCTTTCAACAGTTGTACCATTATACAGGTTAATGCTGTTCATAACATTACCGATACCATCTGTAACACCGATGCTGTCAAAATGCACGACACCTGAATCAGAAGTTGGTGTGATAACATTTCCTGCATCATCGCAGCCATTTAAAACTGCGAAACTTAAACCAACAGCTAAAAATAAAGCTAATGTATACTTAAATTTTGTTAAAAACTGCATTTTCTCTCCTTTATTATATTTTCTCTAATATCTGTTGTAATGAAAGCAAAAATAACGATTTACAGTTCAAACTTCAATCCTGTATAAATTGTAATTGTAGATGTTGTCATTTTTTTAACAAGCTCGTTATTGCTCAGGTTATTTAATCCGCCGTACTCATAGCTGCCGCCAAGCAAAGCACCCATATATTTATTGAACATATAGGCAAACTGAAGCTCACCGGTTAAGCCGAAATCAAAATTTTTAGCTTTATACAGTGTTGTTTCATCCTGGGACATTAAGAGACCGAAATACGGTCCGAGGTTACCTTCAACTCTTACCTTAGGTCCTACGTTAAAATCGAAATAAAGAAGCAACGGAATATTGAAATAGTTAAGGTTTGTTTTATTTCCGTTTGAGCTTTCAAATCCTTTGCTGCCATAAGCAAAACCGGTAGTGAAGCCAAACCCGAAGAAGTTAAGTGAAAGTGTTGCGCCTATCGAGGGTCCGACCTTTGATGTAGTTGTGGTAAGCTGGCCGGTTGTATCGGGCTTATTCAGCTCAAAAGAAGTATTCGCAATGCCAACGCCAAGCTTTATATCGGCATCTAGGCTGAAAAGCGCGTTACGCTTTGCAAGAAGCTTTTCGGCTTCTTTAAAAACCATTTTGTTCTTAAAATCATTTTTATCGCCTGCAAAAGATCCCGCAGAGATGAAACACAACATTACAACTGCCAGTACTGCCTGTTTGTAAAAAGATCTTATTTTCATGTTCTCCTTTAGAAAGTTATTAATTTTGTAAATAATATGTGTAATTTATAGTGACGCTACTTTTTTGCGTATTCGTCGTAAGTTGTTGAGTGGTCAGGATCAAAATCCATCAATTTCCTGTAAATTGATTTATCGTAGTAATCAACAAGCGTGGCTGCAATTTCAAGATACTTGGTATCAAAGAACTGTTTGATAATAAATGAACGCACTTCGGTTTTTTTGATCTTCCCGATCATTTCTATAGCTTCGGCTATTTTTTCGAGAGCCTGTTTTTTTGTGTATTGCAGTGAATCCATACCTGCAAAATGATATATCCATACAGCCTTGCGGAAATTATCATACTTTGAGTTAAGCAGCTCAGCCGGGTAAACGCTGCGTGACTGCTTTAAGCTGGAGTTATCCACCCAGCCTTTGCCATCGCTGTTGGCAATAGCCAGGTTAACGATGTTCTGCGCTTTCTGGAACCTGACGGTCCCTAAGTTAGGCTCCCATGAATCATCATCAAAGCCAACTATCATATACGCGTAGTAATCAAGAAAGCTTGTGAGGTTATTGTATTTAAGATCATCATGGTAAAAGCTCTGTCCTTTAACGTAGTTAAAAGACCAGGTCTCATCTTTTACCCTGAAAACCGTGGTAAAATTTTCGGTCTTATAAATATTCCGCTGAACGCTTACAACAAGCTGTGCTTCGTAGCTGTCTATTCCTGTGGCAGTGCGGAAAAAGAATGAGAAGTTGCATTTAATTTTGTACGGCTTTCCGCGTACATCATTAACGATATTTTCGTCAGTGAACCTTGTTTTATTCAGGTAATTCTGAACGTCGTTCTTAAAATTTGTAAGCCTGTCACGGATATCGATATTGATAGCAGATACATCAACATCAACCGTTGCATCAAGCTCCTGTGCTTTGGGCTGATAAAATAAAGGAGTTGATAAGAAAATTACAATAATAATGCAGATTTTCTTCGATATTTTTTGCATTTTCAACAAATAATTCATATTTTTACATTTCAAGTTAATCAAAGAAGCTAATATAATCAATCCATGCTATTTTAGCGGTTATTTTGGCAAATATAAAGAAAATGAATATAAGTACAAAGTTTATAATTGTTTTATTACTTGTTTTGTTCCGAAGCTCTATGGCACAATTTGAGCTGCTGGATGTAGGCGCAAAACCAATATCAATGGGCGGCGCATTTACATCACTGGCAAATAATTCTAACGCAGTTTACTATAACCCGGCAGGAATTTCACAGCTTCAGTTCCGTGAAGTTTCTATTTTTTACTCCCCTGCCCCGTTCGGGTTAAAGGAGCTTGCCAACGGTTCAGTGAATTATGTAGAGCCGACCAAATTCGGCGCGTTCGGGCTTTCAGCAAAAACGTACGGGTTTGACCTGTACAAGGAAATAACAGTAACAGCAACTTACAGCAATAACTATAAGAAGAAAATATATTACGGCGCAAATGTTAATTACTATAATCTTAAAATTCAGAATTACGGCTCTGCAAGCACTTTTGGTATTGATATCGGCGGGCTTGCATACCTGACTGATTTTTTAAGATGGGGATTTTCAGCATTCAACCTGAACCGCCCAAAGATAGGCACACAGGATGACAAGCTTCCGCAGGTCTATAGAACGGGAATATCGATACAGCCAAGAAATGACCTTAACTTTGTATTAGATGTGGAAAAGGATACTCGTTACACAGCTTCAGTAAAAGCGGGTGTGGAGTATTCATTATACGATATGATAGATTTAAGAGCAGGTATTGGCACCGAACCTACAAGATTTTCGGGTGGTGTAGGCTTATATTATTCTATATTTGAAATTGATTACGGATTTTATAATCACCAGGACTTGGGCTTAACTCACCAGGGAACAATAACGATAAATTTCGGCGGCTCAAAAGGCAGGAAGATGATGAAAGATGCGCTGAAGGATGCGTTTTCAAAG
>JAPUEV010000404.1 GCA_027492415.1 Ignavibacteria bacterium | reverse complement strand
CGCTTTTTACTGTAAATGATGCAGCCTCTTTTGCCAGGAAAACATCATCTATTATTTTCTTAACTCTATCATATTCATCTTTGTGGATCAGCTCAAAAGCGTTTCTTCCCGTGATCTCTGTAATATCAAACCGTTTGCTTATTGAGCGGTTCAGACCTGTCACCCTGTACTTTGTATCAACTGTAAGGATATAGCTGGGTGTATTTTCAAATATAGATCTCCATTTTTCTTCACTGGCTTTCAGGTCTTCCTCCATTTTTTTCCTGAAGGATATATCTATCATGCTTCCAACCATTCTGTAGGGCTTCCCTTCCTGGTTCTTTAAGATATAACCTCGGTCAAACACATAAGCATATGTTCCGTTCTTTTTAAGGAATGCATATTCATCAAACCAGAAATCATGCCTAAGGTCAATTGCTTTTTCGATCCCTGAAATAATTCTGTCCCTGTCCCTTTCAGCAATTCTTCCTGTCCATGATTCAACTCCCTTTTCGATCTCTTCGTCATTATAGCCAAACAGATCTTTGAATCCATCGTTCCACCAGATCTCATTTGTTACCAGGTTCCAGTCCCATAGCGCGTCATTTGTTGATCTTGTTATCAGCCGGAATCTTTCATTCGTTTCGTTTATCTCTTTTTGAGCTTTCTTTTGTTCTGTCAGATCCCTGAAAAATACCTGTGCACCTTTTTTACCTTCGTGGGAATATGGGATAGCGGAAACCATTACTTCGAGTGAATCACCGTTGATCTTAATGAATTTTTCTTCCAGCTCTGAGGCTGATTCACCTTTTTCAAGTAATTCCATTCTAGAGCTTACGATCTTCAGGTAATCAGGGTGTATTATCCCGGAAATATCCTTTCCTGTTATCTCTTTATAAGAAGCAGCTCCAAGCATCTTATAGCCTTCAGGGTTGATATACGTTATTTTACCTTCAAGCTGGGTATATACACCAATAGGTGCTTTTTCTACAATATTTTTATACCGCTCTTCAATTTCCTGTCTTTCATTTTCAAGCTCAAGATACTCAAGTGCGAAAGATATATCCTCAGTTAATTCAAGCAGCAGTTCAGTTTCCTTGGTCCCGAAAAAGTTTTTATGATCTGAATATATATTATAAACTGCAACAACATTATTCTTTACTTCTATCGGAAAGGATGCAAAAGATCTGAACCCTTTTGCAAGCGTATTGTTCTTCCATTTAGCAAGCTCTACATCATTTTCTACATCATTGCTTACAAAGTAGCTGTTCTCTTTAAAAGCCCTTACTATCGGACCGCGGATATTTTCAGGCTCATTAACTGATATTTTCAGGTCATCAAGGTAATCGGTTGAGTTACCGTATTTGTATTCTGGAAGTACTTCACCGGTATCTTTATTAACTACACCTATCCATGCAAGCCTGAAATGTCCGTACTCAACTGTCAGCCTGCAGGCATCCGTAAGGATCTGTTCTTTATTTTTTGCCCTGACAATTAATTTATTGATATTTGTTAATAAAGAATAAACCCTGTTGAGATATTTTACTCTTTCTTCAGATTCAAATCTTTCTGTAATATCAAGAGATGTACCAAACATCCCGAGAATTTTACCGTTTTGATCTTTGTTAATTATACTGTTGGTTAATAACCGCTTTTCTTTACCTGCGGCATCTGTGATACGGCTTTCATACTGCAGGTAATTTTTACCGGACTTCAATGAATCAATTATCGCTTTTTTATCTTCAACTATCTGTTCATCTGTTGCAAAATCGGTGAACTTTCTGCCGAGCATTTCTGAGGGGTCGTATCCATAAATACTTTTGGAAGCATTGTTGACAAAATTTATCCTGTTATCTTCATCTGTTGACCAGATTAACTCATGAGAGGTCTCTACAAGCGTCCTGTACTTATATTCGCTGTTCTTTAATTTTTCCTCGATCCGGTACCTGGAAGTAAGATCATGAACAATATGTATGAATTCAATATTATCATTCCTTTTTACAGCTCTGGTGCTTACTTCAACCGGGAAAATAGCTCCGTCTTTCTTTTTGTGATTAACCTCAAATTCAGTTCCGTAACCTTCAAGCACCTCATTCATTATTCCGCTGATTACTTCACTATCTTCTGTTTTGTGAAGCTCTTTTATGTTCATTGATCTGAATTCAGCCAAATTATAGCCGTATAACAGCTGCGCTTTTGAATTTGCTTCTAAAATATTATAGTTATTATCCAGTACAAAGATAGGGTCATTTGCGCTTTCAAATGTATTCTTCCATTTTTCCTCAGAAGCCGCTATTTCTGTTTCAAGCTTTTCCCGTTGTTTTTCCCTTCTGCTTATAGTAAAATACAGGAGCAGCGATGTTGCAACTATAAAAAAGAAACCTTTATACATTTCAACAAACGGGTTCAGGTCAGAGCCCTGTGTCAGATAGCGTGCAGCTTCTCCGGATACAGCAATCCATAATACACCGAACACAAAATATGTGACTGTAATTAAAAGTGCAGAAGAACGTATTTTATTTTTTTTATCCGGGTTCAATTAAAAAGACAGATTTAATTTAGGAGAAAAATAGGTATATATTGAAGACTCTTAAAAAAATGGCTGATATTTTAAATAGGGAAACATTTCATTATTTAAATTATACTAACAAAAGAAAATTTCAAATAATTGAATATTATTGTTTTAGCAATATAAATAATAATTTAAAAATAATATATGCTATACAGGGAATACGTGAGTAATATCTTCATAAAAATGCCGTCAAACAGCACAATTATACTGATGATTTAGTACATTATGAATTTAAGGAGTATTAATCCGGAAATCAGCTGTTCATCAATTCCTCAATTTCTTCAGCTTCTGAAGGAATATTAGCCATCAGGTCGTTATTTCCTTTTGCTGTTATCAGGATATCATTTTCAATTCTGATACCCAGCTTTTCTTCTCTGATATATATCCCGGGTTCACAAGTTAAAACCATTCCGGCTTTCATCGGTTCATCAAAATCCCCCACATCGTGGACACCAAGCCCCAGGAAATGGGAAACATCGTGAGGATAGTATTTTTTAAAATTTGCTGATTTATTTTTCAGGTCCTTAACATCTTCCGGGGTAACAAGCTTTAGATCAACAAGCTCTTTGGCAATCAATTCGCGGGTAACCAGCTTAAGCTCATTAAGTGATTTTCCCGGTTTCATTTCTTTGATAGTGCCTTTCATTGCCCTTAGTACAGAATTATACACATCTTTTTGTCTTTTGGTAAATTTACCATTTACAGGAATTGTTCTCGTCATATCAGCATTGTAATTTGCATACCCTGCTGCAAGATCAAGAAGCAGAATATCACCATCATTGCACTGGTCGTCATTTTTAATATAATGGAGAAAACATGAATTTTCACCGGTTGCAATAATAGGCTCATAGTCAGCATATGATGAACCCTGTCTTATGAATTCATGCGCAAACTCAGCCTGTATTTCATACTCCATTACACCGGGTTTAACAAATTTTAGTATCCTTCTGAAACCAGCACCGGTAATATCACATGCTTTTTGGAGCAATTCAATTTCTTCATCAGACTTAATAACCCTTAAGCTGTAGATCAGCTTTGAAAGCCTGTGGTATGTATGCAGAGGATAACTATTGCGGCAGTACTTAATGAACCGCATATCCCTGCTTTCCACAACATTCCTGCTTCGGTCATGATCATTGGTATTCAGATAAACATTCTGCCTTGTACACATTACATCGTGAAAGATACTTTCAAACTTTGAAAGCTCGAGAACAGTTTTAATGCCTGAAATTTCAGATGCATCCGGAGGTGAAAGCTTTTTGCCTTCCCAGACCTCGAGTTCAGGATTGTAATCACGGATAAAGAGTATCTCCTTTTTAGACTCATCCGGGCTGGAAGGATCAAGCATTAAGATGGTATCTTCCTGGTTAATACCTGTTAAATAGAACAGGTCACTGTTCTGCAGAAATTTCATTGACCCGTCAGCATTTGAGGGCATGATATCGTTTGAATTTATAATTGCAACTGAATCCTTAAGCATCAGTTTTGCTAATTTCTGCCTGTTTTCTGAAAAGAAAGAGCTGTTTACCTGAACTTTTTTCATTTGTCGTTTATTAATTAGAACTTAAATACTATGGATATATTAATTTATATTATTTCTTTCTTTGTAATCGGCACTTCTGAAATGTATCCTGAATTCGATTCCGTTTTTAGATACAATTTCTATAATTCCGTGAAGCTGTTTAACAATTGTATGCAAAAGCATTAATCCAAACGAAGCGGTATTTTCAAGGTCAATATTTTCTTTAAGACCGATCCCGTCATCTCTTATCAGCAGCCATAACTCATTATTATATTCATCATATGCTGCACTGATAAAAATATTACCTGTACGGCCATCTGGGAACGCATGTTTCAGGGAATTGGATACCAGCTCATTAATAATAAGACCGGCAGGTATGGCATTATCGATAGACATATTCATTTTGCTTACATCAATATTAATTTTCACCCTGTCTTCCAGTATTCCGTAAGAATGCTGTAAATGTGTTGTAACCGTATCGATATATTCCTTAAAATCTATATGGGCAAGGTCTTTGGTCTGGTAAAGCTTCTGGTGGATAAGTGACATTGACTGGACACGGTTCTGGCTTTCCCTGAAAAGCTGCTTTATCTTTTCATCCTTTACATAACCTGCCTGCAGCTTTAACAAGCTTGTAACAATCTGCAGGTTATTCTTTACCCTGTGATGTATCTCCTTAAGCAGGATGTCCTTTTCCTTTAAATTTCTTTTTATTGATTCTTCTGCTTTTTTCTTTTC
>JAPUEV010000403.1:2951-4815 GCA_027492415.1 Ignavibacteria bacterium | reverse complement strand
CTGCGTTCATAAGCCATTTTACTGGCATTGGGGTTTAAGACTATGTATGGCCTGGCTACAGCCGCTGAATTATTCTGCCCGGCATTATTAAGAAGTAACCCGCTCTTACCATTTCTGCATACAGAAAGCACCAGATGCAAAAAGTTATCTTTTGTATGGATATGGTCATCAAACATCACAGTTCCGGTAAATAGCCGGCTGCGGTTATTTTTATGGTTATCAAATCCAACGGTATAACCAGCTTTTATTAAACGTGTAATAAGCGCGGAATAGTATGTGAAGAACTCAAAATCAAATACAAGATCAAATTCCAGCTTCCGGAGCTTAAATATTATTTTAACTGTATCTATAAAAAATGTATAAGGGTTTTTTAGCTTAATGGATATTATTTCATCAACACCGGGTATTAAATTCAGTATTTCTGTGTTTGAGCTGAAGCTTAAAAAATGGATCTTTGAGCCCGGGAATTCATTTTTTACTGCCATGACAGCAGGTGAAGTTAAAATGATGCTGCCCATACCCCAGAATTTAATAAGCAGAATGTTTTTGACATTTTTCTTTTCCGGTGACGGTAATTCTTTTTGCTTTTTACCGGATAAAAGTAAACACAGGAACCTTCCTGCGTACTCATCAACATATTTCATCAGCGGTATATTCATTTTACTTTTATTCTGTATAATGCAGTAAAGCCAACACCGCGGTTCCTGTCGGAGCAGAAAATTACTGTACTATCATTTTGAAATACAGGATAACTGCAAAATTGTTTTCCAGATGTTAACCGGTAATTTTTACCCGTTAAGGGATCTTCGATGATAATATTTCCGTTTACAGAATAGCACAGGATACCGTTATTTTTATTTAAGGAGGGCTGGTTTAGCATTATATCCGAAGCATCTCTTTGAATACCTGTCCTTATATCAATAATTTTCTTCTTCGGTATTTTATTTTCAATAGTTTCAAATACTATATGCTCTGAATCTGAAAGTACAGGATAGAAAACATTTTCCTTATCATAGCTATAGCCGAAGCTTGAGCGCAGAACAAACTTTTCATTAACGCATTCTGTCCATATCAGTTTATTTCCGTAAACAGAAGGCATTGAGATAAGGTAATTATTTCCTGTTTTTATATATTCAGCCCCATCATTCACAGGCTTATTTAAAATGAACGATATTGCTGTCAGAAGCACTACATGAATTCCTCCCGCTGCAAAAAGCTTTACAGCCCTTTTATTGAAAAGTACCGATGAATTTAATTTAAGCAGCAGCTTAAGATTAACAGCGAAGAATATCAAAAGTCCTATAAGCTTTACGTACGATAGTATATAAAATGAAGTATTTTTTAAATGATCGGTTACAAATAACTGTAAATGAGAGTTCATAACGAACATAAGAAGGACAATTGCCGCAGCCTGATAATATTTTTTTTCATCCGAATAATATTTGAAGAGTATTGCTGCAGCCGGGATAAGAACAACAAACTGGTAAGAAGCATTTACAGGCAGCAACAAAAGACAGGTTATGCAGAACAGGGAAAGCTCCAGCTTCAGGTTCTTCCCGTCAGTTCTTAAAACTGATATGGCAAGCGTTAGTATGATGAATATGTAAGAATATTTTAACAAATAGAAGGCAAGTGTACTTTGAATAAGCGGTAAAGGGTTCAGCATAGGCTCATAATCAAACCAGCGGTGGAGAAGAGACAGAAATGACTGGTACTCCGGTGCATAAACTGTGCCAACCCATGCATCACCAAGGCGTGGCATAATAGAAGTAAAATAATAGTAATTAAGATCAAACCCGGTTAGTAAAACTACGGGAATATATATCAGTACAGAAAAAGCGATGGTATAACACAAAAGCCGGTA
>JAPUEV010000403.1:0-2851 GCA_027492415.1 Ignavibacteria bacterium | reverse complement strand
CAGTAATATACATGCAGCCAGAACTGCGAGGCTGAAAATATTCCATACCATTTTGGCATCTAATGGAGCCAGCCGGGCAACCGGCAACATTAACAGTGCAGTAAGCGGCGGGTATGGTACATACGATACAACCTGTTCATTAATTCCGTATAATAATAGCTGACGGTTGAATTCCACATTATCATAAGCTGTTTTCATATCCCTGCCGTCAAGGTACATATTGGATGATACATAGTAGTTCGGAAAATCAGTATTGATCTTCTGAAGAGAGGGAAGGAATACATAATAAGTAAATATACCGGCAAGTATTACAAAGAGAATTGCAGATAATATACTGTTTTTCAGAATGCTCATTTCTTTTTCATGACAATTATGAAATGATCACCAAACCGGTTGAAAGGGAAAAAACTCATTGTAAGCTCATCAATCTTCATCCAGAACTTAACCAGCGGTTTCAGCCTGTTATAGATCCCTATCAAATAAGGCGGGGGAGTTTGATTAGCGAGAGCATACATTTTCACCTTATCGAAGTGAGCTGCAAAAGATTCTGCAAATTCACCGGGTGAGAAGTAATATGTCAATACTTTTTCGCCGTTTAGCTCAGCCATAATACCGTTTCTATTGAACCTGCGGAATGCTTCGCTGAACTTTAATGTTAATAAATAATAAAAGACCTCCCACGGGCAAATTTTATTCATAACAACCGCTATAAATAACCCGTTTGGTTTGAGTTTCGCAGCAAGATCACCGGAGAGTTTTGAAAAATTGTTTATGCAATTCAACCCCCCGAAATTTGAAACCACTGCATCAAAATTATTTTCCGGTAACCGAGAAATTTCATCAAATGACAATGCTTCGGCTTTAATAGTTATTTTTGTCTTTTGCTTTTTTACTTTTTCCTGAATCTCATTTATCATTACATCGGATATATCTGTCGCATAAATCTTGTATCCCTGCTCAGCTAAAAATACTGCATCCACCCCCGTGCCTGCGTTAAGCTCGAGTATATTGCTGCCGCCCGGAATATATTTCAGATATACTTTATGCACCAATTCCCGCATCCATTGTAAAATTGGGTTTTGATTATCGCGCTCATCGTATTTCGGGGCGATTTTATTGAATGCGGATTTTGTATTTTCAGAATTATCGATAATGATAGATTTACAAATCTCCGTTGATAATTTACGGAGAATATTAATTTCGTTTAATTGTGGCTGATTAGAATATTTAAAAGAAACATCCCCGCTGTCGAAGCCAGCTCTGCGACTTTATAAAGGGGGATTTAAAAATTATTTTGTAATGCTCATCATTAACCTGGAAATCTTCGATTTTAAAAATGTTCTGCCAAGAGAAGCAATTGATGACCTCCCGTTAATGCGCATTTTATGGTAATTAACTTCGTTTACCATGTAACGGTTAGCGTGCTTATAGAATTTTTTTGAAAACCTGCCTTTGAAATCAAGGTCACGGTCTGTGCGCTCATGCCACTTTTTATCAGTAATCAGTCGTGATTCCACTTCAGTGTAAAACGGCGTACCTTTAATGGGATATGCAACTGTTGTTAAAAATATATCGGGATTGGAATCCTTTAAATGTTCAACAGTTTCAAGAATATCAATTTTCCTTTCACCCGGGTAGCCAAGCATTATGAATGTTCCGGCTTCAATTCCGTGTTTGCGTGTAAGCTTTATCTTCTCGCGCGTATCTGCTGCATTGACCCGCCTATCCATAAGGTCCAGCACATGCTGGGAGCCTGATTCAGCACCTATCCAAAGCCTGAAACAACCCAGTTCCTTCAAGGTTATCAACACTTCTTCATTCAGCCTGTCGCTTCTTGAAATGCACTCAAATTTTATTTTAATTTTCCGCTCATTAAAAACCTGTAATAACTTTGTGAGCCATTTATGTGAGACCGTAAATACATCATCAACAAACCAAAGCATATCAGGGTTGTAGTTTGCTGTGATGTACTCTATTTCATTTGCGGTTTTTTCGGGTGAGCGTCTGCGGTAGCTTACGCCGTAAACGGTGTGCGAGCACCATTTACATGTGTAGGGACAGCCCCGCATTGTGTTGATGGATACCGAGCTGGACCCGTGAGCTTTTTTCCATGCATCAAGGTATAATGAGAGGTCCACTGCCTTGCGGTCGGGAAATGGAAGTACATCGATATCCTTAATCTTCTCGCGGGGCGGATTTTTTACAACTGTACCGTCATGTTTAAAATATATTCCGTTTACTTTATTTAGGTCTGATTCAGGAGTTGATAGCTCCCTGCATAACTCAAGCATAGTTTCTTCGCCCTCGCCTTCAACAATAATATCAGCGCCATAGTTCAGGAACTCTGCTGCATGGAACGGCGGCTCGGGTCCGCCTAAAATTATTTTTGAACCCTTTAATTCATCACTTGTGCGGATAAAGCTGATTAGTGGCAGTACATTAAGCTTAGTCATTAAATTGCAGTATATCGCAATGATACCTGGTTTATCCAGCAGGAGTGTTTTTTTCTGCTCCTCAAAGCTTTTGAATGTAGAGTCATATACAGTAACATCAAACCCGTTTTGTTTCAGGAATGCTGAAATATATAGTATACCCAATGGTACATAGGGTTTCATGATCCGCATTTCATTTGGATCGGAGTTCAAATAATAGCCGTGTGTGAGGAAGATCTTCAATATTCTTAATTTTAAAACATAATATACCAAACAGATTTAGTATCATAAAATGCAATAAGATTATTACAATAAATGACTGTTTAAGTGAGTGATTATATTATAATATCAGATTAAATTTGTGTTATCATTTAACAGAAAACAAAACACAACTATGAAATATATATCGTTATTCCTGT
>JAPUEV010000402.1 GCA_027492415.1 Ignavibacteria bacterium | reverse complement strand
TCTTTGCTCTTTTCAGCAACGCTTACATATGTATCAGAAGTAAGATTGTTCAATATAGTTTTTACAACACCTTCCTTCATTGTGGCAATAAACCTTGAAGGTACCAGGTTAACTGAAGCTGAGCTTTGAAGGTCGGTTGTGGGGAAAAGCTGGTCAGTGGGCCTGAGTATTTTAATGTAATCACCATCAAAATTGGTAAGCACAAATTCATTTTCATCCTGCAGCCCGTTATTGTTTACGTCGCCGATATATTTATAATTACCCTGCCCAAGCGGCACTGATATAAATACAACCTCCTGCTTTGCTGTACGCTCACTTGATACTTTGTAGAAGAGATTTGTATTAAATCCCCTGTTAAGGAACCATACATTGCTTTGTGAAGTGACTAAAATTGTCCGTGAATCAGTAAATCCCAGTCCCTGGAAATCAGGGGTGTATTTTTTATCGTATACTACCACATCACCTGAAGCTGAAAGGAAATTAAGGTTCTTAAGCCTTGCGCCAATTGTGTTTGTGTAAGAGCTTGACTGCCTCACAAGGCTGCCTTTAAAGTACTGGTCATCAAAGCGGTAATTGAACTGGTAGGATAGATCGAGATTAGTTATATCAGTTATAAGCAGCTTCGGCCTGAACTCATAGAACCTGAAGCTCCCGATATTGGTTGTATCAAAATTAAGAGAACGTGTCTGCTTATCCTCACCGCTGAACTCGACAATTAGATTATACTTACCCAGCTTTGGATCTTTGAACGGCTTTAGCTTGTAATCAATGCTACCAAACTGCCTTATCCAGTTGCCGCCGTAATCCAGTGAGTTATCTTTGCTTGCAATATAATCAGCGTAATATGTAAAAGACGGCGCGCTTAAGCTATCACCGTAAAATTTAAGGTCAACCGAGCCGCGCAGTGAATTGAAGGAATCGCCGCGCTTTATCCTTCCGCCTGATGTTGTTAAGCTGAGATATTTCTGCGGCCTGATGCTTAAGCCTGCTTCTGTTGTTATCTCTGTTTGTTTGCTGGAGTCCTGGATATCCCAGATCCTGTTATACTCAACCTTATTCAGCCTGTCAACAGCGTTATATAATTTATTAACCACACGCTGCTTAACAAACAGGGATACTTCACCAAGATCCAGCGAGCCTAAACGGAATCTTTTAGGCTCAAACAACAGCTGGGAAGTTATTGCACCTCCCTTATTTTCAGAGTCATCAAAATTTGAAAGCAGGTTCGCGTCAAAGTCACTTGCAGTACCTTCTACCAGCAGCTTCAGGTCTTTGGAAAGCTTAAGCTCCATGCCAATATCAGCTGACTGGTATGCAACTGGCAATGGAAAGAACACAAGCGGCAGGTACCCGCCCTGCCCAATTCCGGCAAATACATAAGCGCTGCTGCTTAGGCTGTTATAGTCACCTTTGCCAACACCAACAAATGAAAATGATACCTGGTAAAGAGCATTTGTATCACCCGGGGCATAAATATATTTCAGGTAGTTCTGTGAATTAATAAGAGTATCGCGCTGTATGTAAAGTCCAAGTGAGTTACCCAGGGAATCCCTGCCAACAAAAGTAACCCCTGATCTTGAGGCATTAAACTTGTTATCCCCTGCTTCTGATATTATTGTGCGGTCTGAATCTGACAGAATAAAATCAACAGGCTTAGAAGGGTCATCGCGCTCGCGCAAATAAGAAAATGAAAGCTTCAGGCGGTCATTAAAAATTGATGTACGCGTTTGCCCCGCAATAAAGCTTCGTGAGTATTTTTTATCTGAGTACTCAAAATCAACAACAATCCTTGATGCGTTTGTAATAAGCCTTCGGTTGGTGAACTTTATTTCGCCATTAGAGTAATCTATAACATAATCATTGCTCTCTCCCCTTGTCATTAAAATACCGTCTAGGTAAACTTTTTCACTTCCCGCAATTACAACAATATTCACTTCGTTATCTGCGCCAATAAGCCTGTAAGGACCCTGTACGCCATCCTGCCCATTGAAGGAGTTACTGTTAAACCTGCCGCGGCTAAGAGCTCCGATTAAAAAAAGATCTGTTTTATCGTAACTTGCGTAACCTTTGGCACCCTGCAGCTTTTTACTGAAATTGAAGAAATCACTCCCTGAAAAATTCACTTCAATATCACCAAGCGTTGTTGTAACATTGCTTGAGCGCAATTCAACGAACACCTTATCAATTTCCTGAAGTTTCTGTGTGTTGCCTTCGGGCTGTATGGGAGTGTTCTCGTCAGTAAGCGCTGCGGTGATTTCAATATCGCTTGAAAGCTTTCCGTTCAATTGCAGCCTGAAACCGGACTGCAGTGAGAGATCACGGTTATTGCCAATGGTAAACCCGCGGAAAATACTTCCCGATTTCTGCAGGTCTGTGCCCGCAAAGATATCTTCAACAAAGTCAGATTTTATTTCTGCCACCTTAACGCTGTCACCGGCTGCAGTATCAATTTTATTCAGAACTTCGAACTTTGAGTATGAGTCGGCTATATCAAAAGGGAAGTTACGGTATGTTATTATCAGCTGCAGCCTTTCAGTCTTTCCGCTTGAGATAATATCATCGATAAAAGACTTGTTGAGCTTGATCTTTCCGTAGCGGTAATCTATGTAATAATTTTCAGGGCTTACAAGCACTGAATCACTGAAGAGGCTGAAGCTGCCGAACATTATAAATTTATCCGGAAGCGAAATGAGTGAATCTTCGCCTGCAACAGTTGTTACGAACTTTTTAAAATTGATATCGTTATAGGGTTCCTGCTGGGAAAATGTTATCCCTGCAATAATAATAAAAAACAAAAACGCAATTTTTGGATTTTGCTTCAAATAATACCAGTCTAGGAATTTTTAGCATACCCCTTAATTATTGTTAAGGGGTTAACCTTTTATTTGGACCCGACGAGATCTGTGAAGTAATATTTCTCGTAATCCTTGTGATCTGAGATAAGACCTTCAATAATTGGTATTAATTTATCATCGCTTAACTGAAATTGATTTGGTTTATGTTCTGCTTTATATTCCGCCGTGATATTTTCCACGGTTGAAAATGTCATTAGCTCTTCTCTATCGAATTTGCTCCACCTGTTTCCGCGCGCATAGCCGTAAACATCCTTAAAGAAAATAATATAATCACCATTGGCATCGCTTCCTATATCATATGTTTTATACTTTATCCTTACCGGGAATTTTTCTTTCTCTTCTTCAGTAAAGCTGTAGACCATAGATTTTTTGCTGGTAGCCCACCAGCTTATATCCTGGCTGGTTACCATACGCTTAACTATGAACTTTTTCATTTTATCGATGTTGCCGTTATCATTCCTAACGCAGCCGTGTGATAAAGCGCGGTATTCATTTTTTAACAGTCCGTTCTTGTTTGTACCGTGAAAATATCTGAGTGAATTCTCGTCATAATGTGCCGCAAAAAGGCCAAGCGGGTTGCCCGGTCCGGGCGGTGTGCCGGGCTCAAGCGGGTCGCTATCGGGATCTTTCCATGTAGGCCAGTTGCGCAGCTTGAATATATTATAGAAGCCGGTATATGTTTTTGTACCCGGCGCGCCAACAACATTTGGCCATACTGTAATAAGTATTGTATCGTTATTGTATATCTGGTAAATGCGTGAAGTAAATTCAGGTATGTTAAGCTCCCAAAGCATCTTAGGCTCAGGATCGAGATAGTGAGCAGGCACGTTGATAGTCAGGCTGAACTCAACATGACCCAAAGTATCGTTAACAAGCTTTTTGCTGATATCCTTGGTACCCTGTATAGCCGATATTTCATCATCGCTCATTATAGGCCACATATCAAGCAGGTAATCTTCTATCTGCCCGTCAATATTTTCAGCGTCTTCAAAAGGAAGTGTGACCTTAACATAACCTATATTATCACTGGTTTTGTTTATGGTATTGTTTGTCACCGTTTGTTGGGTCTCTTCGGTGACCTTTGTTGATTTCATCGCTTCCTGGCTGTAATCTATCTGTGTATATAACGCTATGCAGAGGATTACTACTGCGAAAATGCCAAAAAACCTGTATTTAGATGCTTTATTTAACATATTTTTAAATTAGAACCGTAAATTTACCTTAAATTCCTCACTATTTCAAACCATAATTATGGAATAGAAAATTCCCTGTATTTGAGTGAATATATCATTAAAGTATTAATAGCTATATTTGTTCCTTAAATATGAGTGACTTCAAACAAAAATTTTATGATATAACCGGCCTGATCCAGCAGGAATTTGACCGGAATATGGATCTTTACGGCGAAAAAATTCAGTGCAGGAAAGGCTGCTCAAAATGCTGCTCGCAGATTTTCAAAATTACTGCCATAGATGGCTGGATGATACAGCAGCATGTTCAGTCACTGCCCGAGCCCCGCCGCAGTGAGCTGCAGCAGAAAGCCAGGGATTATATATCACATCTCCACCTATCAGGGAGAAATACAGAGGGGGTCCCCTGCCCGGCGTTAGGTACAGAAGGTGAATGTACTATCTATGAGGCACGGCCTGTAATTTGCCGCAGATTTGGAATGCCTATATATGATTATAAGAATCCACAAAACGTGCACGCATGTGAGCTGAATTTTAAAGATGGTGATGAGATAACAGATGATATGCTTATACCCAACCAGACCGAAATTGGCATGAAATGGGATAAGCTGAAAGAGGAGTTTAATAGTTGTCTCCCCCTTAAAAAGGGGGAGTGGTCGATGACCGAGGGGGTCAAAGGAACCACAATTGCTGAGGCGATAGCGGGGAAATAATTACTTACTATACATAATGTTGTAACTCATAAATAATTTCTTCAGTTGTTAATTTTAT
>JAPUEV010000401.1 GCA_027492415.1 Ignavibacteria bacterium | reverse complement strand
TCTTTTTAACTATAATTTTCCCTTATTTAATAATTTACAGGGTTATTCCGGTATTTTGATAATTAATTGAATACTTTATATCGATGCAGATGAATATTGTATTCGGAATGCAACCTTTCCTGTATGAGAGGCGTCTTAACAATATGAAAGGGAAATTGAAGATGATAAATTACATTAAAATTAAAACACTTGAAAAGATCGCTGCAAGCGCAGTCATTCTGAATTTGGCACTACTTGCCGTATATTGTTACAATTATTACATTAAATTCTGATTTTATAATAAAATTTTTGTATTACCTCATTTACAACTGTTAAGTGATTACCTCCGCTTGACAATTACAGGGAATAAGTAAACTTATTCCCTTTTTTTATTGAAATTTTCACAGAATTTATTATTTATTGTTACCTTGAATTAGCTATGAAATAAATTTATTTTTAAGGATATGCAGCCAATTTTTGGATAAACCTAAGTTAAAAATATTCAGTGATTTTGACGGTACGATCACCCTTTATGATACATGGATAGAAATGGGTGAATTCTTCATTAAACAGAAGGATAAATGGGCTGAGGTTATAAAAAACTTCGAAGAGCAAAAAATAGGTGCAAGGGAGTGTTTTTTAAAGGAATGCGCACTGGTTGAAGATTTTAATATTAATGATTTTAACCGGATTATCGATAACCAGAGACTTGACCCGATGTTCAAAGTTTTTTATGATTTTTGTAATAAAAATAGCCTGTCGATAACTATATTAAGTGAAGGGATGGACTATTACATCCAAAGAATTCTTGATAATAATGATCTCGTAATTCCGTTCTATTCAAATAAAATTGTGTTCTCCGCTGATATGAAGACGATCGGGCTTGAATTCCCCTATTCTGACTCAGACTGCGGAAAGTGCGGTACAAGCAAAAGAAATATATTGATGAACTCGACCGGTGATGAGGAAATTTCTGTGTTTATCGGCGATGGATTCAGTGATGCCTGTGCGGTAAATTACGCTGATATAGTTTTTGCAAAAAAATCACTGGCTTCATACTGCTGGAAGAATAATATTACATACCATGAATACCAGACTTTTGGTGATATTACCAAAAAGCTCGAAAAATTTTTAAACAGCAAAAATATTAAACACCGCCAGGCTGCAAAGCTGAAAAGACGTGAGGTCTTTTTAAGAGGATAAATTAAAAGTAAAAGTTAACAATACATAAATGACATTAGGAAAATTTTTCTTTCAGTACAGGTCTTATACTCCCCTTCCGTTCTTAATACCAATGCTGCTTTTTGCTCGCCCAAATGTTACTACCCTGGCAATTGGTGTGATATTTGTAATAATAGGCGAGTTCTTCAGGTTCTGGGGTGTATCATACGCGGGCAGCGAAACCAGGACGACCAGCAAACCCGGGGCATCTAAGCTTGTTACTCAGGGACCCTTTGCTTATGTAAGAAATCCATTGTACATCGGAAATATTTTAATGTATTTTGGTATAAGTGTTATGTCAAACTCTCTTGTACCGTTTTTGCAGATCTTAAGTATAGTGTATTTTTCCTTCCAGTATTATTTTATTATACAGGAAGAAGAAGCAGAGCTTAAGGATATATTTGGTGAAAAATATCTGCATTTTTTCCAGAATGTCAACAGGTTTCTCCCAAAATTTTCGGCATATGATGAAACAAAACGTTCACAATTAAGCAGGGATGTTAAGGCTGCTTATGTTTCTGAAAAAAGGACCTTCCAGTCAGTATTTATCAGCATACTTATGATAGTACTAATTTATTTTCTCATCAATCAATAATCCCTGAAAATATTAATGAGCACTGATACTAGTTCTCAAAATTCCATTTCTATCTTCATTTCTGCAGGTGAGCCTTCAGGTGACCTGCATTCATCTGCATTGATGAAAGAGCTTAAATCACAGTTGGCCGGTAAAAATTTATATTTTAACGGACTTGGCGGTGATTTAATGATATCGGAAGGATTGAAGTCCCTTTACCATGTTAAAGACCTTGCAACAGTTGGCTTTACTGATGTAATAAAAAAATATTCCTTCTTCAAAAAAGCTATTAAACAAAGTGCTGAATTTATCAGAGCAAATTCACCTGATACAGTAATACTTGTGGATTATCCGGGATTCAACCTAAGGCTTGCCGAAGAAATAAGAAGCTTCTATACAAAAAAGATAATTTATTATATATCTCCACAGCTATGGGCGTGGCATGAAAAAAGAGTTTATAAAGTTAAAAAGTTTATTGATCTGATGCTTGTGCTTTTTCCTTTTGAAGTGGATTTTTACGGCAAATACAGCATTAAAGCAGAATTTACAGGTCACCCGCTTGTGAAAAGAATAAATGATTTTAAAAAACATAATCCAGTGAAAGCCTCAGTATTAAAAACCATTACAATACTTCCGGGCAGCAGAAAAGATGAAGTAAAAAATCACATGCCTGTTCTTATAGATACTATTGCTGAGATACGAAAACATATTAAAATTAATGTAAATATCAGTATTGCCCCGGGGCTTGAACATGTTTTTGATGAATTCAGGGACAGATTAAAAGATTGTAACCTTACCAAAGAAAATACTTATTCATTAATTTTGAACAGTGATCTTGTTTTAACAAAAGCCGGAACATCAACTATGGAGTGTGCCTTGCTTGGAACCCCATATCTCATTTTTTATAAAACATTCCCTTTGAATTATTACCTCCTCAAGCCTATAGTAAAGGTTGATAAGCTTGGTATTGTTAATATCCTGCTTGGTAAAGATGTTGTTAAGGAGTTCATACAAAATGATTTCACTCCGGCTAATCTTTGCAGGGAATCATTGAAACTGCTTGATGATAATTCATACCGCTCAGAAATGTTAAACAGCTTTAGTGAAGCTGGCAGTATCTTGGGCAGCAAGGATGCATCCAGAGAAGCTGCAGGTTTAATTATAAGGGCTGCCGGTTTATGAAGATTCTTACCATACCTTTAAGCCTGTTATTCAGAACAGGGGTTTTCTTCAGGAATTTCATGTATAATACTGGAATATTCAAAGCTAAAATCCTTGAGCCCAAATTAATTTCAGTGGGTAATATTTCTGCGGGAGGCACAGGCAAAACACCGTTTGTTGAGCTTATTGCGGAATACCTGCTTAGGAAAAATAAATTTGTTGTAATTGTAAGCAAAGGCTATAAACGTGAAATTGATGATATTAAAGTTGTTGAAACAGGGTATAAGAATGAAAAACATGAGCTGAACACTGAAAACCTGGGCGATGAAGCTTTGATGCTGCTTGAAAATCTTTCTGAAAAAGAGCTTGGCGGCGGTTTACTGGTTGTTGGTGATGATAAAACCAAAGCTGCAAAGTTTGCCGCAACTAAATTTAAACCAGAAATTATTATTGTTGATGACGGTTTCCAGCACCGCAAGCTATTCAGGGATCTTGATATAGTATTACTGAATCCCGATGGCGATACTCTTTTAATTCCGGCAGGCAAATTACGCGAACCGCTCAAAAATCACAGGCGGGCTGACCTTCTTGTAATTAACAATAAGTTCGATAAATTCCCTGTGAACGAAAACCGCAAAAATATGCCGCAGGTAATATGCAGCTATGTATTTGAAGGTTTTAAAGGAATAAATAATGAGCTGCTTCCTCAAACAGCAATTAAATCTGCAACAGTTTTTTGCGGTATCGGAGAACCGGACTCCTTCAAAATGCTCATAAATGATCAGAATGTAAAAATTGATGAATTTATTATTTTTCCTGACCATCATAATTTTACTAATGAAGATATTGTCAGGGTCATGAATTCATTTAAAAAGAACGGTTCTTCACATATTATAACTACGCAAAAGGATTTCGTGAGGTTAAAGAACTCAGAGCTTGTTTTAAAAGCAAAAAGCGATAATACATACAAAAATCTGCTCTATAACTTTCCACTTTATTTTGCAAAAATTAAGATGCAAATTGACCAAAATTCCGAACAATTGTTCAAAGATATTGATAATTTATTAAATACTGAATGAGTTCTGGTGAAAAAATAATAGGCATTACAAAAAGCGATAGTAAATTCATGCGGTATACAGACTGGCTTGATGCAAACAGCCTGAAATATATTGTACTTGACTGGGATACAGATAATTTTGATGACTTAAAAAAGTGCTCATCTCTTCTTTTAACAGGCGGAGTGGATATATTTCCTGAGTTTTACAATGACTGGGAAGATGGCAAGAACCGTGATGATTACATTCCCGCCCGCGATGGATTTGAATATAAGCTGCTTGATTACGCTTTTGAAAATAATTATTCTGTTCTGGGAATTTGCCGGGGTTTGCAGGTAATTAACTGCAAGCTTAAAGGTAGCCTGATAAATGACATAGAAACTATCCGCGGAACAAATCACAGGAAGATCTCACAGACAGAAGACAGGATGCATAATGTAAACGTAAGGGAAAATTCACTTTTGCACGGGCTTGTTAACCAAACTAGCGGCATTGTGAACAGCTCACACCACCAGTCAATTGATCGGTTGGGCGAAGGCTTGATGATATCTGCAAAAGCTGATGACGGCATTGTGGAAGCAATTGAATGGGAAGAAAAGGAAGGCAAACCGTTCCTTTTGGCAATACAATGGCACCCGGAAAGAGTACCTGACAGGCAGAGCCCGTTCAGCAAAAATATTCTCGATAAATTCAGAGAGGAGACATACAAAAATTAAACCGTTAAAAGCGCTCATATTATTATCATTGCTCTTTACTGCAATTTTTTCGGCATGCGGAGGTTCATCTTCAGATGGGCTTGGCAGTGTACAGGTTAAGGAGATCAAGGA
>JAPUEV010000400.1 GCA_027492415.1 Ignavibacteria bacterium | reverse complement strand
GGGTTATATTGATACAGATATGACAAGCAAGCTGAATGATACTGTTAAACAGGGGATACTCGAGGGGGTTCCGTTAAAACGAATAGGTGATGGCAGTGATATAGCAAACGCTGTAATGTTCCTCTCTTCTGATGAAGCAGGGTATATTACCGGACAGACACTTTGTGTTGACGGCGGAATGGTAATGTAGATCTGTAATTAATTAAGGATGATTTTAGGAAGTCTTTTAGGGACTTCCTTTTTTTTTAGTTTTAATGATATGCGTTTTAAAGATCCTTTTAATTTTTCAAGGTTAATTTCCTGGTAGATATCACCGTATTTATCCAGCTTTGCCAAAGCTTTGTTTATCTGAATTAAAGTACCTTTAAAATTATTTTTCTTTGTGAGGTGGTAAAATGCAACTGCTGCATGAAGCAGGCCCTGGTACAGATCACGGGAATCATCCCTTACATCAAACCAGATATCCTCAAGGATCTCGTGGCACTCAAAATAATCTCCTTCATTGAACTTCGCAACAGCGGTAATTAATCTTGAACGGTCGTAATCACCCATTTAGAAAGTATTACGGGTTAACAGGTTCTTCTGTTTTTACAATATCATTCGATTCGGTAATTACCTCTGCGGTAATTACTTTATTTTCCTTGTTATCAGTATCGGTTGGCAGGTAGATCTTTTTCTTTCTCTTATCTAGTAGCGCATCAAAACTTATTAAGCCGGCGCCGGCAAATAATGTAGTTACAAAACAAACAAAGAAAAGGAGGTCTTTATTGAACGGGATTCCTTCTGTAGGGAAGAACCCGCGGGATGCAATTTTAAGAAAAGATATTATGGCAAGAGTAAAGCTGGTTACAGGAGTGAAAAACCCCATGATATAGAGAGCGCCGAAAATGATGAGTATAAAAGGAGTAATAAAGCCGAAAATGAACGCAGTATTTTCACTGAAGAAATTTAATGCTTTAACTTTATTGATGTAATCTTCTATGTTGCTGGCCTGCATGATACCGAGTGAAAGTGTATATGTGCCGACAACCAGGCGGATAAGCAGTAATCCTATGGAAGGTCTTCCGTGTGCTTTAAACATTAAACTCATAATTAAAGGAGTTTAGTTAATGAAATGGAAGCTTTTGAGGCGACGATCGGATTCGAACCGATGAATAAAAGTTTTGCAGACTTTCCCCTTAAGCCACTTGGGTACGTCGCCAATATTAAATAGAATGTTAATGAACTGATGAATATTTACAATGCGTTGATCGGATTAGTCTTAAAAACAAGATGCAGACTTTCCACTTATGACACTCTTGACTTACCGGGTGCTTGCAGCCGGGAAGTTGGGTACATTGCCAAAAATACCGATTTTAGCTGAAAAAAGCCTTAAATGTTATTCAAGGCTTTTACTTGTGAGCGGGAAACGAGGCTCGAACTCGCGACCTCAACCTTGGCAAGGTTGCGCTCTACCAACTGAGCTATTCCCGCTTGTTTTATAAGTGCAATAATAACGTTTTTATGAATTTATTTCAAGGAATACATTTTTCCACAAAATTTTATATTTGAGGACGTGAAAATGGCTAAAAATCCCACCCAAAAAAGAACTGCTGGAATATACCGCTCTGAAATTTTGTGAAATTCTTTTCGATCCTCTTCCCGATATCATACCTGAGAGCGATTATATAAAATAAATTTATTCTCATTCCAATTCCAACACTGCCTTTTGTTTCAGTGTACGTTTTATCCCATGCATTGCCAACATCAAAAAATGCAGCACCGCGGATGTAGGGGAAAAAGAAATTTATCCCAAATGGGAATCGTACATCAACAAGATCGACCAGCGGGAAACGCAGCTCATTGCTTACAACAAACGCTTTCTTACCGCGCAGCCCGAACCTTGGCCAGCCGCGCAGGTCCCAGCTTCCGCCGATTGCCCAGCGGCGGGCTTCATCGCCTTCATTCATAAGATACGCGAAACGAGAACCCACTGCGACTGTATTGCTTAGCCTGAAGTATCTTCTGTAATCGAATATGAACGTGAAATAATTTACATTGCCAAACTGGATATCAGTTGTATAGCCCAAAGTTAAATTCAGGCGGCTTCCGTCTATCGGACCCGTAGGTCCCCAGATGGAATTATCCTTTGTGTATGAAATTGAATTTGTAAGCAGAAGCGCTCTCCTGTTAACACGCTCTTCGGTAACGCTTCGTTTTGAATTTGCAAGCGATATGCTGGCATCTATCCTTCGGAAAAATGAAAGCGGGTAGCTTAAGGCAAAGTAGCCGCCGAAAGTTCTTTCATAGTAAGAAAATTCATCACCAAGATCGTACCTTTGCCCGGATAAGTGGAATATCCCATATGCGTAATTAAGCCTTTGTCCCAGTGATACCTTTGATATCGCTACATTAAAGCTTTTAAAGAACTCTTCACCCGTTTCTGAATTATTGTAAACCAAAAAGTAATACTGCTCGTTGCCAAGCAGGTCGCTCATAGCAAGTATGCCGCCTGCTGTAGCCCCAAATACGGGATCAGCGGTAATATTAGTTGTTGCAATATCAAGCGAGTATTCCTTTTTATACTTAAGCCCGTTTTTCTGAGAGATTCCCTTAATTTTATTTATTGTCCAAAGGTCCTTTGTATTGCTTAACGAAAATGTTTTTGATGAAACCGGGGTATCAATCAGCTTTGGTACATCGTGCAGCATTCTTACAGCTATGCCGCCGCTTTCATATGATGCGAATACAATTTTATTTTCGCCAACCCACTTGGGATCGAAAGATGCAGTTGTGAAATCTGTTATTTTTTCTGTTTTGCTGCTGTCAGATTTTATAATTTCACCGTTACCGTCAGGAGAAGGCTCTTTTACAAGCTTAGTGATCCATATATTCTGCAGCCCGCCCAGGGTTGAAGTATAAACTACTTTAGTGCCGTCGGGTGAAAACTGCGGTGAAAAATCAACCTGTTTACCTGTAGTAAGGTAATTGATCTGATTAGTTTCCAGGTTAAGGATAAAAAGGTTGTACATGTTATCAGAGCCGTAAGTGGTTCTGTCAGAAGAAAAGACAACATACTTCCCGTCAGGTGAAATATCCGGGTCACGGTCATCGTAATAATCATTGGTAAGGCGTGTTAACGAATTATCAGCAACAGTGAATTTGTAAAGATCGCTTTTCCCGCTCATATCCAGCGCAGGAAATATCATGCTGTTGCCGTCACTGTTCCATGATGGAGCGCCGATCTGTACTATATTATCAAAATGAAAGCTTGTTACTAATTTTTCATTTCTTACATCATATAAATGAAGAGCATCCGTACCTCCTGATTTAGTTGCGAATGCAAGTATGCCTTTTGATGATATATCCATACCTGTCCTGAAGAAATGGAATTCCTCGAAATCTTCAGTGCGCTCACCTTCAATAACCGTTATAACTTTGCCTTTGTTTTTTAGGTTAATTTTAAACAGGCTTGTGTAACCGGTTTTATTGCCTATAAAATAAATCTCTTCCTTGTTGCCGTCTTTATAATATGAAGGTTTGTGCCCAAATCCACCGGAAAAGACCGGTGTGCTTTTCATCATTGGTGCATCTTCTGTTGTAAGCTGCGGATAATATTTTTTCTTCAGGCTGTAGAGGTATTCCTTATCAAATGCTTCATAATCTTTGCCAATGGTCTTTTGCATTACTGTAGAAAAATCATCATTCATCCATATGTTTTCGATCAGCAGCAGGATCTTTTCGGGACCATAAGTTTCAGCAATGTATTTCAGAACGTTTTGACCGAGCTTATACATAAAAAATGTTCCGTAAAAACGCTCCCAGTCATCAAGTCCTGCCATGTAATCATTCAGTACAGCATCTTTAATAACCATTTCGGCAGTCGCATCCCAGTCGTTTGACCAGAACTCAGCCAAGCCCTCGGTGAACCACAAAGGCATCTGCCTTTCAGATGGCTGGCGGTGAAGGCGAAGAATATTACCCACCTTTGCTGTCATGAATACATGGCAAAGCTCATGCCTGATAACATGCTTAAAATTACCAAGTGAGCCGTCAAATGGAATAACTACCCTTCCTTTGACAAACTCAAAAAATCCTCCTACTCCATCAGGTATGAGACCTGGTGTTGTATTAGTCTCACGGAAATGAGTAGGAGTTGCGTAAAAAATTATGGGTACAGTATCAATTAAGGAGTAGTTGAAGTTTTGCTGGTGAATCCTGTATGATTCTTCAGCATATGCCGCGCCGATCTCGGCAAGCTCTTTCATTTCAGGGTAGTAGTAAATCTTAAAATGTTCGGTGGAAATTGTATGCCAGTCGAAATCATTATACTGTACTTTATTCCTTCCGAAACCAACATATTGGGCATGCGTTACTGCTGATAACAGTAAAAAAATGACTGCAATTAATCCGGTATATTTTACTTTAAACATTTTCATAAAATATCGTAACAAATGAACAAAATCAACGGAAAATTTAGAAATTATTAATATTTCGATTTAACTGCAGATTTTACATTATTATAATTTAGTGCGGATTTGAATAATATTCTTGGGAAATTTGCGACTTTTAATAATCATATTATTTCCTCAAATTTGGGAATAATATGCCGCAAAATCATCCAAAAAACCGTTTAAATGATGAAGTTTCTGTTCATCAAAATCCCATTGTAAGGTGGTCTTTATTGATCGGCGGGTTTGTTCTGGTAGGAATAGGTATTCTCGGAATGTTCCTTCCTTTATTGCCGACAACTATATTTTTTATCCTGGCAGCATGGTGCTTTGCAAGAAGCTCAAGCCGGTTCCATTATTGGCTGCATAACAACAGGTTCTTCGGTAAATATCTTACCAATTACCGCACAAAAGGCGGTATGACAGCAGGATCAAAAATATT
>JAPUEV010000399.1 GCA_027492415.1 Ignavibacteria bacterium | reverse complement strand
TTAAGCAGGCATCCGGCAGAAAAGCTGCAGGTTCATTTGTGCTTCAGGTGCCAACACTTAATGGTACATTTTTTAATATAATGGACTGGGCGCCGGGGGATTCAACCAAAAACTTTTATAATATCAGGCTTACTTCAGATAATGCAAGGTATGCTGCAACTCCCTATATTTTTATTGCATGTTCTTTTGACTCACTTGACGGCAGCGGTAACCATGTTAACTCTCAAAAGTTTGCAAGGATATTAAGCCCATACTCACTAAGTAATCCCGTATTTTCATACATGCAGGCAAAGTATTACTGGTATGATAATACTTCATCATACCCTAGAACATCATATACTGATATAGCATATTTTAATAACGGCGGCGGGGATTCAGTTGAAGTGTCTTTTTGCGGAGTGCCGGACAGCACAAAAATATATTTTGCCAAAAGCGATATTAACGGAAATCCGCCTGTAAGCTCAATTGGAGCCGGCGGCAATATAGGAGGCAGTGACCCTGCCGGTTATAAAACAAATGCCAGGCTTTCTTCCAATGGTAATGATAACGGCAGCATTGTTTGTGTTTTCAGGCAAAGTGCAGGTGCAAACTGGAATGTTAAGTGGTTATCTTCTGCAAATTATGGTAATTTCACAGGTGGCTTTTCAGAAAGCACCTTGCTTGGCAGCAGTGCGAACCAGAATTATTCACCTGAAATTGTTGGTGTAAGGAACGGTAATACTCATTACGTTACATTCCTTACAAAAGCTGCGGAAGACAGCATCCATTACATTTCAATGAACAGCGGGGGAATATTAAATCATACTGCCAAAATGAATTATTTTTCAGCATCAACTGTAATTGCGCCAAAGCCTGTATTCAGATATCAGAATTCTGACAGCTGTTTTATGATATATTCCGAAGAAGGACCTAAGAACATGATATCAACCGCAGGATGTTCCGGAAACCCGATAGGAATTATCAATAACCAGGTGCCGGCTGAATATACTTTATCACAGAACTATCCTAACCCGTTTAACCCTGTTACCAGAATTACATTCAGCCTGCCAGGTAAAGCGTTTGTAAAGCTTACCGTTTATGATATACAGGGAAAAGAAGTAGCAGTACTGGCTGATTCAGAATATCTAACAGGCAGTTATGATTTAATTTTTAATGGTAACGGACTTGCAAGCGGGGTATATTTCTATAAGATGGAATCATTTCAAAAAGGAGCATCAGGGGGATTCACTGAAATAAAAAAAATGGTATTGCTGAAATAAAAATATTAATCAATAATATGCCTTTCATTTCATGTGGTTAAGGACTGGTCAGCATAGACAGTCCTTTTTATTATGTTAATATAAATTTTTTCCATAAATTTGTATTAATTAATATTTAAGTATGGAACAGATATTCTATGTATTGGCAAAATCACTTGAAGCGGTAAGCTTTTCCATTATGATATACGGCGCATTGATTGCTGTTTTGATGTTTATAATCAATGAGGCTGCGCGGCTTAGCGGCAAGTTCAGGCTTTCAAAGCTCAGCAAGATAAGAATGGATTTCGGGAATTATATACTGCTTGGTCTGGAGTTCCTGATTGCAGCCGATATCATTGAAACAATTTTAAAGCCTACAAACGAAGAATTGATAGAGCTTGGCGGAATTGTTCTGATAAGGATACTTCTCAGCTATTTCCTAACAAAAGAAATTAATGAGCTGAAAGTTAATACACCTGAAATAGATAAGTAAAGGAATATTGCTGTAAAAAAAAAGAGACTTAAAATTAAGTCTCTTTTTTTATTATATATTTTTAAAATTTATACAGTGGCTTTTTTATCGTCATCTTTTTCCAAATCAATATCAGGTACTTTTTTCAGGTCAAGCATGTAGCTTGGAATTGTCCTGAAGATATAGTCCCACAGCGGTGTTGATACGCCATATGCTGTATGGTCATCTTCGTAATGATGGCGCAGGTGGTATGATCTTAAAAATCCGCCAATTTTGCCTTTTAGATTTATATGATGTGTAGCGTAGTGAATAGAATCATAGCTTACATATCCCAGCACGAAACCTGAAAATATTATAAGGTAGTAGCTGCCAAAAGCTGCCATAAATACATAGAAGAAAAATGTTGCAAGCGGCACGCTTACCAATAGCGGCATAACCAGTCTGGTAGCATCCCTGGGATAATCATGGTGAATGCCGTGTACAAGGAAATGTACTTTTTTCCCTGTTTCTGATTTTGGATCATAATGGAATGCCCAGCGGTGAATAATATACTCTATAAGCGTCCACAGCAATATACCCGCAAAATATGCAAGTATACCGTTCATTAAAGGTACTCTCTGAAAGCCAAAGTAAGCACAGACCAGCAATATAGGAACATAAACTACTACAGGTGTGATTGGATGGATGTGCGAAAAATACTCCAGGAATGAATTCTTGAACAGGGGTATTGTTTCGTTCTTGTTTGAAACGTACTTAGACTTTGCCATTTTAATTAATAAGTTTAATTACAAAGTTACTAAAATTAAAGAAAATTTTCAATAATTATTGAATAACCAACTATAAAATATGGAATTAAAACGCTGGAAGAAATTAAGCACTGAAATAAAATTTTCCAACTTCTGGTGGAGCTACAGAGTAGATAAATATCTGCTTCCTGATGGGAAAGAAGGTGAGTATCATTATGCATTTACCAACGGGTCAGCATTTGTAATTCCCGTAAAAGAAGATGGCAAAATATTAATGGTAAAACAATACAGATATTTGAACGACAGGTTCAGCATCGAGTTCCCGGGCGGGGGAGTTAAGAAGGAAAACAACCACGATGCTGAAGCCAGGAAAGAGCTGATAGAGGAAACCGGCTTTGATGGCGATATGGAATATGCCGGTATGTACAATCCGTATAACGGAGTAACAAATGAGATCTGTAAAGTCTATATTGCACGGAACTTAAAGCCAAGTTCTGCGTATAAAAAAGACGATTCCGAAGAATTTGAGCTGCTTGAGTTTTTACCCTCAGAAATTGAGAAAATGATTGTAAATAATGAGATCTATGACGGAATGACACTTGCAAGCTGGGCATTGGTTAAACATAAATTTAATATATAATATAAATGAAAAAACTATTCACAATTTTACTTGCTTTAATTACTGTCTCAATTTCTGCTCAAAACAGGGATACTACCATAAATTATGACCTGAACTTTGACGGAAAAGATGAAATTATCAAATGTTCATACCTTGAATCAACCTATGAATTTACCCTGCAAATAGGTAGTGCTGCATCAACAGGTACATTTGCAGAAAGCTATGATATGGGGATCGAGATCATTGATATCAATAAAAATGATAACCTCCGTGAAGTGGTAATAAAAGGCTACGGAAACAGCGATCAGAATGATATGTATTTCTTTCAATACATAAACGGGAACATTGTGAGCTGCGGCCACCTGCCAAGTAATTTTGGTGTTGAAGCCAGGGGCAACAGTATATTAACTGAATACGGATGGATGGGATTCTGGGATATTAAGTTTGAATATGAATTTGATTCAAGGAATAAAACGCTTACAAAAATTGAAAATGAATTCTATGATGTTAATAAAGAGTGCGAAGTTAAAACTTCTTTTAAGCTGCTTACCGGCAGGGATGATAATTCCGTAGTTGCAGTGAACCTGAAGCCTAAAACTAAGCTTACTATCGTTAAGGCTGATATTACTCCTGCTTGTGAACCGGTGAATGGTTATGTGGATGATATGATGTGTGACTGGTTCTTAATTAAAACCAGCGATGGTAAACAGGGCTGGTGCAGGTTAAAGGATTTCTATGAAAATGTTGATGGTCTCGTTTGGGCAGGATGATTACAATTAGCAATTAACAATGTGCAATTAACAAGCAATTAACAATCAATTTACAATGAGCAATTAACAATTAATATTCTGCAATTAAACATTGATTAATTAATACATTCAAAAAACCCATATAAATTAATATAATTGCAGATGAAACAATTGTTAATGGGCGATCTCAGGCATCTTGGAAATGCATTTGTAAAGGTGTATCCTATGAGCTTCAGGAGGATATTCCTGCACTGGCAATTGACGCTGGCATCTATCTTTGCGATTGTTTCAGCGTTTTATCTCGATCCTGCAGTTCAGAATATGTTTTCAGGCTGGCATACCAATATCACTGATGCTGTGTTTGAGTTCGGCAGGTGGTACGGCAACGGAATGCCTACGCTTTACCTGTTCCTTGGGCTTTATATTGCGGGGCTCATCTTCAAAAAATATACTCTGCGCGAAACGGGTCTGCTAATACTGGAGTCATATGTTTTTTCAGGCCTGATAACACTGATAATGAAATCACTTTTCGGAAGGTTCCGCCCCTACACAAATAAAGGCGACTTTGCTTTTTACGGGTGGAACTGGTCAAACAATGATATGTTCTCATACATATCCGGACACGCGGCAGTTTCATTTGCGCTTTCAACCATACTTGCCTCAACAACAAAGAATATTTACCTGAAATCATTTTACTACCTGCTTGCTGTAATAACATGCTTCAGCAGGATATACCATAACCAGCACTGGTTCAGCGATGTATTAAGCGGGGCTTTATCAGCATACCTTGTGAGCCGTGTACTTGTTGCAATTCACCATGAACCGGAATCAGATTTTTAGTTTACTCAAAATAAAAATTAATCAAATATCGCCTTATCTTCTCCCCTCTCCCTTGTGGAGAGGGGTTGGGGGTGAGGGTCTAAATTCATGAAAGAACCCAAAGTATTCTTAACAGCCAGGTGGCAGGATCTTATCCTGATAACTTATGATGCCAGCCCCGAATTGCTTCTGCCGCATATACCCAAAGGGCTGGAACCTGATACAATTAACGGC
>JAPUEV010000398.1:1158-4912 GCA_027492415.1 Ignavibacteria bacterium | reverse complement strand
AAAGAAAAAAGAAAAGCCAAAAGAAGTTGTTTTCATAGTTGAAGAAGGCACCCCGACAAAAGTAAAAATGGTACAGGTTAAAATCGGTATCAGCGACGATAAGTATATTGAAATACTTGATGGCTTAAAGCCGGATGATGTGGTTGTTAAAGGACCTTATAAAGCTATAAGTAAAGAGCTTGATGAAGGATCAGTTGTGAAGGTTGATAACGAAGTGAAGAAAAAAGATAATAAAGAAGAATAACAATATTTAAGGTCATAAAATTTAAAACAATTAAACCGGAACAGTTTTGGAAGAGATAATTAAAACCAAAGATATTGTTAAGCTTTATGTAATGGGAACTGAGGAGCTCTATGCTTTAAAAGGAGTTTCAATGACCATTCACAAGAATGAATATGTTGCTATCATGGGACCATCAGGTTCAGGTAAGTCAACTTTCATGAATATCATAGGATGTCTTGATACACCAACCTCGGGTACATATGAGCTGAACGGGCAGAATGTAAGCGAAATGGATGATAATGAGCTTGCAAGCGTAAGGAATAAGGAAATTGGATTTGTATTCCAGACCTTTAACCTACTTCCCCGCTCTAATGCACTTCATAATGTTGAGCTCCCTTTAATTTATGCGGGAATGTCCAAGACAGAGAGAATGGAACGCGCTGAAGAGGCTCTTCTTAAGGTAAGCCTGCAGGACAGGATGACACACAAGCCTAATGAGCTTTCCGGAGGCCAGCGCCAGCGTGTTGCAATTGCCCGCGCGCTTGTGAACAAACCATCAATTATATTAGCTGATGAGCCGACAGGTAATCTTGATTCAAAGACCGGTGATGAGATTATGGAGCTTTTTGATAATCTTCATGCACAGGGTAATACAATAATACTAGTTACACATGAAGATTTTATTGCCGAACATGCCCACAGAACTATAAGGCTGAGGGATGGCTTGATAGAATCAGATAAGATGACAGAAAAAGGCTTAAAATATGTACGTACTGAAAGTAAACCTGAATTAACAAATAACTGATAAGTTTAACATACCAAAGGGGTAAGCTTGTTTAGAAATATTTTATTTATTTTATTGCTGATTGCTGTATTTATTCCTGTTACACAATCACAGGATTACAATAAGATACATAACCTGATAATTGAAGGCATTGATGCGGAATATAATATGGATTTTCCCGCAGCGCTCTCAAAATTCCAGGAAGCCAAGAATAGTGCTCCAAATGACCTGCGAGGCCATTTCTTTGAGCAGACTATCTTTTACTGGAAAGCGCTCTTAACCCGCAATAAATCAGATTATGAAACTTTCATGAATCTTTCTGATAAGCTTGTTGAAAAATGTGAGAACATCATTGATAAAAATGAAAATGACCTTGATGCAAGGCTTTACCTTGGCTGGACCTATACTATCCGCGCATTTGCAGTTGGCCTGCTTGGTGAAAATTATCTAAAAGCAGCCTCTGAAATTAAAGATGGTAACAGTAATTTAAGCTTTGTTCTTGAAAAAAATCCAAATTACAATGATGCTGCGCTTGGACTCGGCGTATATAATTATTTAACCAGCTTTATACCCCGCAAGCTGCAGTGGCTTACCGATATTCTTGGCTTTTCCGGCAACAGGGATGAAGGTAAGCGTTTATTGACCCAGGCATCAGATAAAGGAACATATACATCAAATGAAGCAAAGTTCTACCTTACCTTGCTTACATGGAGAGAGGAAAAATACCCGGAAGCTGAAGGATATGTCCAGGCACTTACATCAAAATATCCGCAAAGTCCCGCAGTATGGATGCTGAAAGGCGGTTTATTTTCACAGCAGGATAAGATGGTTGATGCAGTAGATGCGTACGAAAAATCACTGGAATATAACAAAGGTAAAGATTCTGAGATCATTTTCAGAATTGCCTATGGGGCACTAAGTACAGCGTATTTCAGAATGAACGTATACGATAAAGCATCTGATTTCGGTAAAAGGTTCATATCGTATTTAACAAAAGATGAGAACATGAATAACCGTTTATACAGCATTGGAGTATCACTGGAATTCATGGGTGACCGCAATGCCGCATTGGAATATTACCGCAAAGCAAGAACAGATTTTAAAGATGAAAATGAATGGGAAAAGTACTGGCTGAGAAAGCTAAAAGAGCGTGAAGCATCGCCGGTTGGTAAAACTGATTCATTATTAATAGTTGCTGATAATAACCGCGCCGTTGGAAAACTAACTGAAGCAGTAAACGATTATAATTCTCTCATTTCAGCACAGGGTGTAAATTACAGTGATGATATCAAAACACAGATAAACCAGGGGCTGGGTCAGGTTTACTACAAACAAAAAGATTACAATAAAGCAATTGAGCAGTTCAAGCTGAATACTTCACTTAATCCTCAGAATGAAAAGTGGCTCGTTCCAGAGGCATATTTCCAGATCGGAAGATGTTATTTGAAATTAGGGAACAGATCTGAAGCACAGAAATACTTTGATAAAGCACTGGATATAGATTATGATTATGATTTCAAGGATTCAATGGATGGCAAAATTAAAAATGAGCTCACTAAGAACTAATTGAACTTTTTTACTGAAATAAAGGAAGGTATTGTTATTTCCCTGAATTCTATCAGGGCAAATAAAGTACGTTCATTTCTTGCAACTCTTGGTATTGTAATAGGTATTATGACTGTTACAACTCTGCAGACAGCAATTGAAGGAATCAACCGGGCATTTGAAAAAAGTATATCCGCAGTAGGTGCTGATGTATTATATATCCAGAAGTTTGAATGGTTCGGCAAGGATGACTGGGAAGTATACAGGAACAGGCGTGATATCACATGGCAGGAATACGAAAATTTTGCTGAGAATATGAACGGGGCTGAATCGATCTGCCCTACGGTTGGCTCACAGGCGCTGGTTAATTACCAGGATTTTACCAGTGAGAACATTCCAATTTTCGGTACCACTGAAGAATACCAGAGAACACTTGGGCTGGATGTGGATGACGGCAGGTTCTTCACTAAACGTGAATCAGATGGCGGCTGGGGCGTTTGTGTAATTGGCTACGATATTAAGGAATCATTCTTTCAAGGTGTAGATCCCATTGGCAAGGTTCTGCAGATAAACGGACATAATTTTAAAGTAATAGGCACATATGCAAAAATGGGCAGTATGCTGGGATTATTCAGCCTTGATAACCGGATCATCATACCCATAAATAAGTTCTTTAAAGTATTCGGAACAAAACGTTCACTGACAATTAATGTAAAAGCTTCTACAGTTGATGCACTTGATGATACCAAAGAGGAAGTCCGTTCTGTTATGAAACGTGCGCGCAGGATTCCAATTGGCGGCAAAGATGATTTTGGCATAAACCAGCAGGAAGCATTTAAACAGACTTATGAGTCATTAACCGGACTTATTAAAACAATAGGTACTGCAATTACATTGCTATCATTAATAGTTGGTTCAATCGGTATTGCAAACATAATGTTCGTTAGTGTGAAGGAAAGAACCAAAGAGATTGGTATACGTAAAGCTATCGGTGCTAAGCGTGTTACCATTATGCTTCAATTTTTGATAGAAGCCGTTACAATATGCGTTGTTGGGGGCCTGATAGGCTTGCTGATTGCATTACCGATAAGCTTTATAATTAATGCTTTCCTTTTGCCAACGGCAATGCCGCTATGGGTAGTAGTACTGGCACTTGGAATATCAGCTTTTGCGGGAATTGTCGCAGGGTTCTTCCCTGCCCT
>JAPUEV010000398.1:0-1058 GCA_027492415.1 Ignavibacteria bacterium | reverse complement strand
TGGTACCGGCTGAATATAATATCAGTGATGTAATTATTAAGCTGGATAAGGAACAGACAAAGTATGTAATACGGGTTGATCTTGATATTCCCATGAAAACCACGCTTAAGCTTTCAGTCAGTGATACAAGCGGTAATACTTTAATGTATTTGATAAATGACCAGACTTTAAGCTCAGGGGTATACAGAGTAAGGTGGGAAATGAAATTCTGCAAAGCAGGCGATTGCGACTATCCCCCAGGAAGGTATTTATGCGAGTTTGAAACAGATCAGTTTATTTTTCAAAGAGATTTTTATATAAAGTAGATTTTTAAATAGTAGCACAGACATAAAGAAGTACACTTCGTGACTTGTCTGTGTATAATAAACTAACCATGGCAGTATTCAAATCAACGGCAACGACACAGTTACTTATCAGGAAAAAGAAAAAGAAAGCTGTATTACAGTCAGATAAAACTGAAGCCGGCAAAACCAGAATTAAAAGCATAAAAAAAAGCCTTAACGGTAAAGTTAAGAACAGGTAATTATAAAACTATATGAACCTCAAAGAAGCATTCATTTCAGCCCTCAATTCCATCAGAGCAAACAAGCTCAGGGCATCACTTACCCTGCTTGGAATAGTTATCGGAGTATTTTCGATAATCGGGGTAATGACGCTTCTGGACGCCCTGCAAAAAGGTATTGATAGCGGTTTAAGCCAGCTTGGCACTTCGACATTCCAGGTACAAAAATGGCCTGCAACTTTTGTCAGCGGTCCGGGTAAATGGCGCAAATATGAAAAACGCAAACCTATTACGATAGATGAAGGCTACAGGCTTAAAGAGCTTGCTGTTTCACCAAAGTATATCGGACTCGAAGACTGGTCCGGCGGTAAAACTGTAAAATACGGACCCAATCAAACCAACCCCAATTTCCAGATGGGAGGCGTTACCACTGAATTCCTTCCGGCAAATAACCATACACTCTCTGAAGGAAGATTCTTCACTGAGGAAGAAGTTAAATCAACACGTAATGTTGCAGTCATAGGCATGGAGGTAGTTGATAAGCTGTTTCCATTCA
>JAPUEV010000397.1 GCA_027492415.1 Ignavibacteria bacterium | reverse complement strand
AATCTGATTCAGTTAAAATGATAAAGAACTGCGGATCATTTTTCAGATTTTCAGGCAGGTCAAATTCCGAATCCTGTATAACAAGATCGAAGCCATCCTGTTTGTTTGCCAGGCGGAAGAGGCGCGGCTCCATATCAAGCGCATCGGTATCTCCAAAAAGAGTCGGGTTAACTGAAATTTTGCAATTCTTTAAGGTCAGCCTGTCTTTAACAGTATTTCTGAAAAATTTAAATCCGTGCTCAAGCTTACAGCTATCTAAATCAATGAAATCGACAATATTATTATATAACCTTAAGGTTTTTTTGAAGGTACATTCTTTGAAGATAGCTTTTACAGGGAAACAGTTTGCAATGGCGAAGTAATCATTGAAAGTGATGTTGCGCAGTACCAGCCAGTAGTCGACATCAAAATCACAGTTAATCAGCCTGATACTTTGTGATACATAAAGCTCAGGTGAGCCGCCGTTGAAGCGCTTATCCATCCCCTCTTTATCTTCGGGCATTTTGTAGCGGATCTTAACATTTTCAAATGTAGTATACCTTGTGCATTTTACCATTTCATTTATGAACTGGGTAAAGGTAACTGTTTTTCCGTCAATATCTGAATCAGCCCAAACTTTGGGTGTGAGGAGAAGAATTAATATTACGAGTAGTTTTTTCAAAGCCCGTAAATTTATCTAAAATACGTGATTTATTAAAGGGGGAAATGAGAAGTTAGAATGCATGTCATTATACAGCTGGAGTTTTTCCATTCCCAAGCTGGAGCCTGGGAACGAGGTAAGCCGGGATTAGTTAGATATACTAATTCATTATGTTCCCAAGCTGGAGCTTGGGAACAAGGACCGAGAAACGAGAAAAAATACAATTATAAAAGGAAATCCCCTCTCACAAGCTCTGTCAGAGGGGATTATTAGAAGTATAAATAGGAGAAAAAATGGGGTAAAAATTAGAAGGGGTTGATAGTTACTATTGCAAAATTAAAGTGTTTGTGTAAGTGTTTCATAGTCTTTTTGTTTCTTCTTTCTATACAAATATAACATGTTGAATTTGTTTTGTATGTAGTGCATAGAACGAAATTTTTGTAGTAATTTGTATGACGTAAAAACGTTAAATTTCCAAAGGAATCGGCACTTTCATGGGTATAGAAATACCAAAAACCAGTCCTTTATCACTTGGTATGAATTTCACACTGCCGTTAAGCTGTCCTTCAATCAGGGTAAAGATAAGCTGCAGGCCTAAGGATTTAAGGTTCCTTACATCAAGCTCCTCGCTTAAACCTTTACCGTTATCACCAATAGTCATTTCAAGTATATTGCCATTCTTCCGGATATTGATGAAAATTCCCCCGGCATCATCCTTATCAAAGGCATATTTAAAACAGTTTGTAATTATCTCGTTTAAAACCAGCCCGATAGGTACAGAATACTCAATATCAATATCCGTTTCTTCTATATCAGAAGTTATTTTAATCCTGTTCAGGTCAACAGCAAAGGAACTGACAAGAATATCCAGAAGCTGCTCAACATATCTTTTTATATCCACATGCGAATATTTTTCTGACCCGTAGAGCTTTTCATGAAGCGCGGCGATCGTTTTTATCCTGTTCTGGCTATCCTGGAAATAATGTTTAGACTCTTCATCTTTAATATAACCTGACTGCATCCTGAGCAGGCTTGCCACTATCTGCAGATTATTTTTAACCCTGTGGTGTGTTTCACGCAGCAGTGTTTCTTTTTCAGCCAGTGATCTTTTTATCCTTGTCTCATTTTCCTTTATAGAAGTAATATCCCTTAAGATACCGAATAAACCTACAGGCTTATGTGATGAGTTATGGATTATACCTTTAGTTAAAAGAAATGTTTTGATTCTGCCGTCTTTCATAACGGTATTTAATTCCTGTGTTAAATTTTTACCTGCTGCATATACTGCAAAATCACGTTCAACATTTTCTTTTGCGGCGGTTTCTGAAAACAGCTCGAAATCATTTTTCCCGATTATTTCTTCTATCTTTTTACCGATAATTTCAGCAGCAGGAGAATTAATAAATTCATATATTCCTTTACGGTCCTTAACGAAAATGGGGTCAGGTATGCCTTCGGCAATACTTAAAAAGAGTGTATTATATTTAATCAGCTCTTCCCTGTAAATATGCTGATCAGTAATATCAATTACGGAGCCGATGAATCCAACGATTTTCCCGCCGCTGTTTATTCTTGGGGTAGCCTGACCGATAACAAATTTAATTTCACCATTTTTGCAAACATAACGGTATTCGTCATGGAAATCAGATCCTGATTCGATCGCTTTCATGAATGAATTAAACGTCCGGGTCCTGTCATCAATATGTATAATATCCACTAAATTGGATCCCTGAACTTCATGGGCAGCAAAACCTGTCATTTTACACCAGGTTTCATTTACAAACGTACACTTTTCCGAATCATCAACATAAAAAACGCCTACAGGCATGATATTCATAAGCAGCTCAAGCTCTTTCTGCTTGTTTAAGAGCTCACGTTCTTTTTCAATCCTTACAGAAGTTTCACGTATCGATTGAAGATTTTTTTCACGGGCAACAAGAAAAGAAGCCAGTATCATAATAAATGCAATCACATTTCCTGCAACAATGAACTGCCTTGTCAGTTTTTCTGAGTATGCTTCGTCATCAACTTTCTGCGTAAGATAAGCTCTTTGCCTGTCTTGGATCTTCAGCAAAAGATCTTTCATAACAAAATTCAAAACATTTATAGCACTTGAGAGCATAAGCTGGCCGGAGTCATATTTTTTGTTTATCATGAACCTGTACACGGAAGCTTCTGCGAGGCTGGATATATAAATAAGTATTTTTTTCAGTGACCGGACATCATTATTCTGGAGGAAATTTTCTTTAGTAATGCTATCAAGCTTACCTGCTATTTCAAATAATTCATTTTTTGCCGGTTTAAAATTTTCAAGGAATAACATTTCACCGCTCATTAAATATCCCCTTCTTGAAAGACTAATATCCTTATTTCCGTTCTCAAATTGTTTCAGCATATCAAGAATATCGTAGGAAATGGCTGCATCTTTACCCGCATTTTCATCATTATCCAGATTAAGGTATGAAACTATACCAATTGTAATAAAGATAACTATTGCACCAAGTATACCTATAAGGTATTTGAAATTATGTTTTTTCATTTTTAAATCAATTGTATGGGCGAAATTTATTAAGTACTGCTTATGTAAAGTAACTAATAAAAGTAATAAGTTAAATCACTTTAATACGCTATAATCAAAGCAAAACATTTTAAATCAGGCTTTTGCAAACCTTATCCAGATATCCTTGCCTTTTTCATCCAGCGGTGCACCGGAGGTAAAAATGATAGTTGAGCCTTCGGTAACGACATTTTTATCCTTTAATATCTTTTTAGCAGCTTTTATTGCAGTATGTTCATCGGGAAGGTCCTCGAAATAAATGGGTATAATACCCCAAATCAGCCTTAAAACGTTCATAACCTCAAAGCTATCGCTCATAGCTACAATACGCGTATTGGGGCGGAATTTGCTCATAGCCTTTGCCATCCTGCCGCGCCGTGTAAACGATACCACAGCCTCTGCATTAAGCTGTACGGCCATATCAGCAAGTGCTTTACCAACGGAATCAAACACAGTTTCTTCAAGCGTTGTAGCGCCATCTTTACGGTCATAATTTACAAGGTTCATGTTTGCCTCGGTTTCGATCAGGATCTTCTGCATCATATCTACAGCTTCAATGGGATACTCTCCTACTGAAGTTTCACCGCTTAACATTACAACATCAGTGCCATCCCAAACTGCATTTGCAACATCTGATGTTTCGGCGCGTGTAGGTACAGCATTATGTATCATTGATTCCAGCATCTGAGTAGCAGTAATAACAAGCTTGCCGTGTTTGTTACATTTGCGGATTATACTTTTCTGTATTACGGGTACTTCCTGGGGAGGCAGCTCTACGCCAAGATCACCCCTGGCTATCATAATCCCGTCTGCGGCAAACAGTATCTCATCAAAATTCTTAACAGCCTCAGGTTTTTCAATCTTAGCAATGATATTTTTATCATAGCCTTTATCAGTAAGATATTTCCTCAGCTCGATGATATCACTTGCCTTGCGTACAAATGAAAGCGCAATGAAATCGACCCTGTGGGTCAGTGCAAAATCAAGGTCTTCATAATCTTTTTGAGAAAGCGAGGGCAGGCTAAGCTCCATGCCGGGCAGGTTCATCCCTTTGCGCGGTTTTAATGTTCCGCCTTCAAGCACAACGCAGAAAATGGAATCATGGTCAATTGCAATTACAAGCAGCTTTATCAAGCCGTCATCAATATAAATATTATCGCCAATCTTGGCATCCTGTGCAAGCCCTTTATAGGAACATGAGAATTTTTCTTTGGTGCCAAGCACATCGTGCATAGTTATTTCAACGTGGTCATTTTCTTTGAGCTCATATTCAGGCAGCAGCAGCTCCCCTACCCTAATCTTGGGACCCTGAAGATCGATAAGTATAGCAATGGGTTCGCTGGTTGCAACGCAAGCATCGTTAACATTTTTGAATACCTGGTCATAATAATCATGTCCGCCGTGAGAGAAATTCAGGCGTACGCCGTCAATGCCAGCTGCAATCAGCTCAATGATATTTTCTTTGGAGTCTGTAGCCGGACCAAGAGTTGCAAGGATCTTAGTGTTCTTATTGCTTGTTCTTTTGAGTTCTTCGTTATTCTTTAACTGTTCTGACAACTTTTATTATCCCGTTTATATCAAATAAATTTACAGCCTTGCCCTTCACATATTCAGCTATTTTTTTATGAAAGCCTTTGGCTGAATAGAGATTCAGGAAATCTGCGTTACTATTATCTTTTCTAAGTAACAATTTATCAATTTCTTCGGTTTGGTTAAATTCAATAATTTTAGTATAGAATGAAAAATAATACTTT
>JAPUEV010000396.1:2280-4972 GCA_027492415.1 Ignavibacteria bacterium | reverse complement strand
GAAGTTAAGGGACAAAGGACAAATACTTACTGGGGTCAGATGCCCTTTAATACTATGCCTATGTATTTTGGTGTTATCACAATACTGCTTGCATTTATCGGTATCTATTACAATTTCAAAAAGAATGCGATGGTTCAGTCAATGGTGGTGATCGCATTCATATCCCTTCTGCTTTCTTTTGGCAGGACGTGGCCACTATTATATGATATTCTGTTCTATAACCTGCCATATTTCTCCAGCTTCCGCGCACCGGTAATGATACATATACTTATCAACGTTGCATTTGTAATACTTGCGGCATTTGGTATTAAATCAGTAATTGATATAACCCGGGATAAATCATTAACAAATGGATTTTTGAATTCTGCAAAGTATATCTTCCCTATCTTAGCGCTGCCAATAGTTTTTTCTTTAATCGGGTTTCAGGATTTTTACAGCAAGCAGGTTGCATCAAGCACACTGGTGCAGAAGCTAACAGCCCAGGGGGCAAACCAGCAGCAGATACAGCAGTATATCGGACAGATATCACAAATTGCATATGAAAATGTAAAGTCAGAACTGCTCGTAGTGGGATTTCTTCTGCTTGCATCATTTGCAATGATATATTTCTTTGTAAAAGGTACGATCAAATACCAGGTATTCATTTTATCATTAATTTTAATATGCGTTATCGATCTGTGGCATATTGATTTTAAAACTCTGCACTGGGATAACAAAACAGATACTGAGCAGGCATTCAAAACTCCAGATTACGTTGACTGGATACTTAAAAATGAAAAGAATACTTATGATTTCCGTGTATTGCATATAGAAAAGGGTCAGCCTGTCAGAGAGAACACTCTTGCATACTGGCGCCTGCAGAATATTTACGGATACCAGGGTGCGAAATTAAGGATATACCAGGATATGGATGATGTTGTGGGAATGACGAATCCCCAGGCATGGAAAATTATGAGCACAAAATATATTATTACAGACCAGCCATATAGCGATTCACTGTTCACACCAGTATTTAAAGGCAGCAGGTATGTTCTGCTGAACAATAAATATCTTCCCAAAGCTTTTTTTGTTAATGATGTTAAGACAGCCGGCGGAATGGATATACTTACAACGATTAAAAACGGCACGGTAGATCCGAAGCAAACTGCATTTGTTGAAAAAGATCCGGGTGTAAAGATCGATCCGGCTGATTCAACCGCGAAAGTTCAGATAACTGAATACGGCATTCACAGCATAACACTAGATGCGGAAGCTTCAGGTAATAATTTTATGTATTTAAGTGAGGTCTATTACCCAGACTGGAAAGTATTTATAGACGGCCAGCCTGCAGAGATTTTCAAGACCAACTATTTATTCCGCGGTATAGTTGTCCCAAAGGGTAAGCATAAAATTGAGTTCAAGTTTGAGTCAAACACATATTACCTTGGCAAGAACTTATCAATGGGAACCAACATTCTGCTGGTTGCAATTTTTGGTGTAGCCATAGGCGGTATGTATTTCAGGCGCAAAAAAGCGCAGGAAATGCCCGAAAAAAGCTGAATTTAATTAAATAATTTTTATTTACTTGTAATGCCTGAAAATATATATTATTTTTAGGCATTCTTATTATATATTAATAACTAAATTAAATTGGTTATGAAAAAGCTTACGATCTTAATTGCTTTGTTTCTTACCGTATACAGTATTCATTCACAGATGTTCCAGAAGATCACCAACCAGCCGCTGGTAAATGATAACGGCTATGGTTCAGGCTGTGCATGGGGTGATTATAATAACGATGGCAAACTCGATCTCATTGTAACTTCTTACAACGATTTCGGTTCAACAACTTATCCCCTGCTTTATAAGAATACCGGTAACGGTAACTTTGTTTTAGCTACCGATAATACTATCATGACAAACAGTCTTTACCAGACACTTGCATGCGCATGGGGAGATTACAATTATGACGGCAGGCTTGATCTGTACGTTGCTACAGGTATGAATCAGCCTGATCTGCTATATAAAAACATGGGCGGCGGTAATTTTCAGCGTATAACCGGCTGCGTACCGCTTGTAAGCGGTCATAGCGGCGGAGTTTGCTGGACTGATTATAACAAAGACGGCTACCTGGATATATTAAGTGTACAGCACGGGACTAACCTGCTATATAAAGGTTTACCAAACGGTGATTTCCAGCAGATCACAACCGGCCCGATTGTAACAGATGTTGGTACTCACCGGCGCGCTTGTTGGGGTGATTACAATAATGATAAGTATCCCGATCTTTTTGTAACAAACGGTAATTTTGAAAATGATAACCTTTACCTGAATAATAAAAACGGCACTTTTACAAAAATAACAACCGGTCCGGTTGTAACTTCAGGCGGTTACGGCTCAGGCTGCTCCTGGGGAGATTATAACAATGACGGTTGGCTTGATCTGTATGTTACAAACAGCGGACCTAATTTTTTATTCAAAAATAATCATGATGGTACTTTTACCAAAATAACAAACGGTGCAATTGCAACAGATAGTTATAACAGCTTTGGCTGTAACTGGGGTGATTATGATAATGACGGCGATTTGGATATGTTTGTAGCTAATAACGAGCTGCAGGTTAACAGGCTGTACAGAAATGATGGCGGTGATAATTTCACATCAGTGACAAATGAAATAGTAGCAAATGAGGTCAGCTCAAGCGTAGGTTCAG
>JAPUEV010000396.1:0-2270 GCA_027492415.1 Ignavibacteria bacterium | reverse complement strand
ATGGGGTGATTATAACAATGACGGTAAGCTTGATCTTTTTGTGGTTAACCAGGGTTACGGCGGACCATCTGAAAATGATTTTCTGTATAAAAATACAGGTGCTTCTCCATACTTTTTAATGTTGAAATTCTGGGGCGGCGGAATAGGAACGCGTGTAAGGCTCAGACTAGGAAGCTATATTGCTATTCGCGAAGTTTCAGGTGGTAACAGCTGCAGCTCACAGGATATGCCATGGGTACATTTCGGACTGGGCTTCCTGGGTGATAACCCATTGACTGTCGCAGATTCCGTTATAGTTGACTGGCATGACGGAACAACTGAAGTAATAACGAATGTAGCGTTAAACCAGGAGATTGATTTTTACGGTGTAGTACCTGTTCAGCAGATAAGCAGCGAAGTTCCTTCTGCATATTCACTTGAACAGAATTACCCGAATCCATTCAATCCCGCAACAAACATTAATTACTCAATTGTAAAAGCAGGTGAAGTTAAGCTGACAGTATTTGATGTTTCAGGCAAAGAAGTTAGTGTGCTTGTAAACGGTGTTCAGCAGCCGGGCAAGTATTCAGTTAATTTCAACGCTTCAAAGCTTACAAGCGGTGTTTACTTTTACAGGATTCAGACAGAGAATTATACAGATACTAAAAAAATGATTTTGGTTAAGTAGTATATTGCAATTTAACAGAATTAAAGGCAGGATAATAATCCTGCCTTTTTCATTTTATAAAAGCAATTAAGTTGATATTTTTGCAGATTGTTAAAAGACATTAAAAATACTATAAGGCAATCGGCAGTTTACGGCTTAAGCCGGATATCGACTAAGCTTATAGCTTTTATACTCTTACCGCTATTAACACTGAATTTTTCTGTATCAGAATACGGAGTATATGTACTTACAGAAAGTCTTTGGCAGATACTCTGGGCTTTTTTTCTGTTCGGGTTTGAGTCAGGAGTGGTCAGATGGTAACGTGAAATTACTGATGAAGAAAAAAGGAAACGTTTCCTGTTCTCTGTGGCATCATTCCTTCTTGTTTTTAATTTTGCATTACTTGTAATAATTTACCTTTTCTCCGGACCAATTTCAAATATTGTTTACGAAAATACAGGGCTATCAAAATTTGTTGTTTATGCAGCGTTAATAGCGGCAGTTGAGTCATTTTCATTCATTGTTTTCCTTTTATTAAGGATAGAAGAAAAAGCAAAGCTGTACTCTATACTCGCGGTTCTTTCTACAATAATTTCACTAGTCCTGCAGATCTATTTCCTGCAGTATTCCGCAATAAAGCTTGAAGGTGTTTTCATTTCAAAGATAATTGCGCCTTTAGCTGTTATACTTATATTGCTGCCTTATTTTATTAAGCATGTCAAAATAGGATTTGAAAAAGCTTTAATGAGTGAGCTGCTTAAATATTCCTTCCCTATTATGATTGCAAGTCTTGTGATAACTTTATTAAACCAGGTGGATAGGTACATACTTGGCGCAATAACCGGCTTAAAAGATGTTGGTATATACGGACTTGCATACAATATTTCAGGATTAATAAATTTCCTGGTTGTTTCCCCGTTCTCGCTGGCATTTACAGTACTTTCATGGAAAAAGCTGAAGGATGATAATGCGAAAAGATTTTACACTAAAACAATTACATATTTATTTTTAGCGGTAATTTATATATCCTTGATAATTGCTTTATTTACACCGCACCTGATAAAGATTTTCGCAATGAAAACTGATTACTGGGCAGCAAGTAAATATGTTCCCTGGATAATCCTTGCCATGCCGTTTTACGGCATACATTTCGTTGGTGTGTTCAGCTTTTACGTTACAAAAAAAACAAAATACGTTTTTATGAGCTATCTTATAGCCCTTGCTGTAAATGTGATATGCAATTTTATTTTTATTCCGCATTTCGGGATTTACGGGGCAAGCTTTGTGAATCTGGGAAGCTTTATGGTGCTTTGTATCGCGATCTATTTCTTTTCTAAAAAGAATTACTTTTTTGAATATGAATGGTACAAAATATTCTTAATGATGTTTACATATGCTGTACTTGCAGTTCCGTTTTTCTGGTTTAGCTTTGATAACAGGACTGTTGAGATCATTTTAAAGATAATGGCTGTAATTATTTTCCCGTTTATTTTATATATTTTCAGATTCTATGAACCGGTTGAAATAAAAGCATTCCGGGGTTTCATTAATAAATATTTATTCAGGATAAAAGTTTAATACTTTACTATATTATGGGCTATAAAGGATTACCAAAAGATGTTAC